>NZ_JAAHHT010000433.1 GCF_010672085.1 Okeania sp. SIO3I5 | reverse complement strand
CTTCCGCTACTGTTGCTGCTACATATTCACCCACACTATGACCCATGACTACATCTGGCTTAATCCCCCAGGATTCCCAGAGTTTATATAAGGCATATTCTATGGCAAACAAAGCAGGTTGGGTATAGGCTGTTTGGTCTAGTAGGGATGAATTGGATTCATCTATGTCTGCGGGATAGAGAATGTCTCGTAATGAAGTTTCTTGGAAAGTTTCGATAGTACTGAGAATTTCTTCACATTGGTGAATCGCTTCACGAAAAGTTGGTGCTTGTTGATACAACTGCCTTCCCATGTTCACATATTGGGAACCTTGTCCTGTGAAGAGGAAAGCTATTTTTGTTACTGTGGTCTTATTTGTCAGTTCACCTGAGTAAATTCCAGCTACTTCTTCCCCTTCTTGTTGCTGTCGGAGTTTCTCAATTAATTCTTGTTGGTTGTGTGCAATAACTGCTAGTCTGTGGTTGAACTGAGCACGTCCTATATTAGCTGTATAGCAAATATCTGCTACCCCTAATTCGGGATGAGTTTCGAGATAATTTTGATAACTACTGACTAACTCACCCAGAGCAGTTTCAGTTTTAGCTGACAAAGTCAATAGATGAACTGTAAGTTCTAGCTTATCTTCACTTTTAACTTTTAAATTTTGACTTTTGACTTTCTCTGGTGCTTCTTCTAAGATTATATGAGCATTAGTTCCACTAAAACCAAAGGAACTAACTCCTCCTATACGAGTTTTCCCATTGGTTTGCCAAGGAGTAAGTTGAGTCGATACTTGTAGAGGTAATTGAGACCAATTAATATAAGGATTAGGCTGGTTAAAATGTAGTGATGGTGCTATTTTTTGATATTGCAGTTGCAGGACTAATTTCATAAAACTGGCTATTCCTGCTGCTCCTTCAGTATGACCAATGTTGGTCTTAACTGAACCAATCATTAAAGGTTTCTCTTGAGAGTGAGTTTTGCCAAATACTGTTCCTATGGCCTCAACTTCAATAGGATCTCCCAAGGAAGTTCCTGTACCATGAGCTTCAATGTAACTGACATCTGCTGGCTCTAGACCTCCATTAGCAAGAGCTTTACGAATAACAGCTATTTGAGAAGGACCACTAGGAACCGTTAAACCACTGGTATTACCATCTTGATTGATGGCACTACTACGAATTACTGCTAGAATATTATCCTGGTCTGCTAATGCATCTGATAAACGCTTGAGTACAATAATACCGCATCCTTCCCCACGGACAAACCCATCAGCTGAAATATCAAAAGTCTTACACCGACCATCAAAGGATAACATACGAGACTTACAAAGGCCGACAGTACTCTCTGGAGAAATTAAGATATTCACTCCTCCTGCCAGGGCTAGATTGCACTCTTGATTTCTTAAACTTGAACAGGCTAAATGGATACTTACTAATGAAGAGGAGCAAGATGTGTCTACTGCTAGATTAGGTCCGATTAGCCCCAGAATATAGGAAATTCGCCCTGATGCTGTACTGTGGGCATGACCTGAACCTATATAGGCATTCATTTGTTCTAGACCTTGAGAGAGTACATTGTTGGTATAGTCATTGCTACAAATACCTATAAATACACCTGTTTGACTCTTCTTCAATTGTTGGGGATTTTTGCCTGAATGCTCTAGTGCTTCCCAACTTACTTCTAAAAGTAATCTATGTTGAGGGTCTAGATGGTTTGTTTCTAGAGGAGAAATACCAAAAAAATTGGCATCAAATTCCTGTATTTGGTCAATAAATCCTCCATAGCGACTGTACATTTTGCCAGGAGTGTCTGGATCTGGGTGATAATAATCATCAAGATCCCATCGGTCTTTTGGTACTTCAGCGATCGTATCTACTCCATTTTGTAAAACATCCCAGAATGCTTCTGGAGTAGATGCACCTCCAGGGAAGCGACAACCCATACCAATAATCGCTATTGGCTCTGTAGTTGCTGCTTGAATTTCTTGTATTTTTGCAGTTGCTTGTTTAAGTTTTAGTAATAGACGTTGCTCATTTGATAGTTTTTGTGGTGAGTTAAGTTCCATATTTATTCCTCCTGTACTATACTGATTAAAAATAAGTCCTCTTGATATTACTAGAACTTACGCAGTACGAGCTATTTTTATCATTGCGACCCACAAGAATGCAATCTCAAATGATGGTTTTTCGTACCTTATGCGTAAGTCCTAATTACTTAACTAACTTACTGTAGAAGTTGATCCAGTTGACCGATAGCTTCATCAACCGCCACATCAATTTCATCTTCAGAAAGCTGATTAATTTCAGAAAATCTATTTCCTGAAGACTCTAGCTCCAAGGAATCCTTATCTAATATTTCCTTTGGTGTTTCCGATTCAGTTCCTGTATTATCTGATAGCAGAATTATTGTTTCTTCTAGGTAATCAGTTAGTGATTGAATATTAGGATAATCAAAAGCCAGAGAAGATGGCAGCGAGCAATCTAAACTAGTCTGCAACTTATTCCTCAACTCAACAGAAGTCAAAGAATCCATACCTAAGTCAAAAAATCCTGTCTCTAGTGAAATGGATTCGGGATCATTTATTCCTAATACTAGAGCAAATTGACGGCGGACATGAGCTACTAATAACAAGCGACGTTCGTCAGGTGCTGTTGCTTTCAATTTTAGCAGAAATTCTGACTTAGATATTTCAGAAGTTGTTTGGCTTATTTGCTGCCAATCTGCCAATAAAGGCCATTGGGATACTCTTTCTTGCCACTTTGACCACTCTATGGGAAGTACCCCTACTTCTTTATCCGAACCACTCATTAGTAGCTCCAGAGACTCTAATACCTGAGTTGAAGACATCACACCTATTTTCTGCTCAGATGCCTCAACATCTAAACTTTGTTCTGCAACCTCTCGGACTTGAGCAATAGGTCCCCAATGAATGCTTAATCCCGGTAATCCCATAGTTCGACGATATTGGGCTAAACCATCGAAAAATCCTCCGATTGTAGCATTATTTCCTTGACCCTGTGAACCCAGCCAAGATGCAGCTGAAGAAAACAGTACAAAAAAGTCCAAGGGTTGGTTTTGAGTCAATTGATGCAAATGCCAAGCCCCTTCAACTTGGGATGGTATCACTTCCTCAAAGCTAGACAAGTTATAGTTTTGCAGCACTCCATCGGACAACATTCCCACCGAATGGATTACTCCTGCCAGTGGTATGTTGGACTGCTCAATCTTGTGCAACACTCTGGTCATTGATTCAAGATCGGACACATAGGCTTGTTCCACTACCACTGAAGCTCCAGCCATTTCTAACTCAGTTATTTTTTGACTGGTAACATCATCTGGTGAATGGCCTCCTAGCAAAACCAAATGCTTGACGCCTTTATCAACCATCCAACGAGCTACTAATAAGTCTAAACCTCCCATGCCTCCTGTAATCAAGTAGGTAGCATCCTCACGTAAACACAGAGGCTTTTGAGTAGTAGCATCAGGTTGTTGTGAGATAGCTTGCTGATGAGGACTAGCTACCAATCGAGCTACATAACGCTCATCTCCACGCCATGCTACCTGATCCTCCTTATCCTCTGACCAAACTTCCTGAAATAGTTCTTCCGCTTGAGTCTCTATGGTCTGCTGTGGATCTAAATCTATGCGCACACAATTGAGTTCTGGATGTTCTATGCTAATTACTTTCCCCATACCCCACAGTGAAGACTGGGCTACTCCTGGTATCACTGGATTATTTGA
>NZ_JAAHHT010000432.1 GCF_010672085.1 Okeania sp. SIO3I5 | reverse complement strand
TTTTTTTTGATACTTACAACCTCAAATTTTGCCAGTATCTAGAAAAAGCAATTCGGGCGCATAAAAACCTGAATTACAGAAGGCTCCAGAACAATTTTTGGCGCAGAAAATTTTCAGGCATTGGTAGCCATTCCATCTATATATTTATTATTTATGAGGTTAGGGGAAAAAAGTTGCTAGAGAAAATATTGGTAGTCCTGCTGAGGAATGGCGAAGATACATAAGTTTTGTAATTTCTTCCCACACGAACCAACTTCCCACACGAACCAACTTCCCACACGAACCAACTTCCCACACGAACCACACTCTCTCTACCATTCCTCAGCACCACCACCAAAATATTTTATAGATACGGGCGATCGCTCACCTACTTTCAAGAAATAATTTTGAGGAAGTTTGGTACTGCCAGAAATATCGGAATTATTTCCATAACAATTTGCAATGTCAGCCTAAAAATTAAAGAAGCCAACACCGAATACTATATATATATGGAGAAAAATCTTGTTTTGCTAAAAAATCAGAGTCAAAGCTAACCAAAGCCTTGAGGTTTGTCTTCTTCGAGTTCTACATCTCGGAAAAATTTGCGAATAATTTCAACATCAGGCTCTGTCTCAATCCACAGACGAGCGCCACCTGCTTGACTTCTGTTAGGTTTATGAGGTCGATAGACGATTTTGCAATTTCCGAGAATTTCTACTTCGTGGCAGTAATCGTTTCTGTTTCCTTGTTTGACAGAGATGGCTGGAAGGGAAGTACCGTGGTCTCGGTTATGGTCAATTTCTCTTCGCAGTACATGGATAAAAGTATTGCCTGTACGGAATCCTTTATTCCAAGTTCCTTGAGGACCTCGACGACCTGGTGTAATTTCTGGCATTCCTCTACTATTTAAAGGAATTACCCAGAACCGTTCGACTTTTTCGGCTCCTTTGAGGCGACCTTGCCTGAGAAGTAACCTGAGTCTAGCAGTAGAAATATTTAAAAGAAATGCTGCTTCTGTTGTACCAACTTTATTTGGTTCTGTATTTATATCTTTCATAACTGTTTCGGAGCAGATCAAGGATAAACTGGATAACCAACTACCCATGAAACCACAAAGAATTGAATTTGGCAATATTTGATTTTCCAGTATTAACTTTAATAGTAATATTAGTAGGAGATTTTAGGTAATCATAAAATCTCAACTTAAGATAATTGCTATACTGTTTCGGAGCATATTAAAGATAAAGTTGGATAATTATTTACCATTAAACCATAGAGGATTGAATTTGGGAAATAATTTTTGATTTTCCAGTATTGATTTATAGTAAAGATAAATTTTAGTAGGTTAAGGATAGACGCAATGACTATTGAAATTTGGATGGGAAAAAATTTTGATACATCCTATGAGCGAGAAGCTGTAGAAAGATTTTTGGATGATATGGAGTTTCGATTCGGTAATGAAGAGAAACTCCATTTAGTTTTAATGGATTATTATATTGAAAACCGTCAGATTGATTTAACAGTCCTCAAAAATGATGCGATTATTCCTATTGAATTAAAAGAATGCCATGAACCATTTATCGCATCTGAGAATGGTGATTGGTGTACGCCAAGTGGGTATATTGTAGGTAGTGAAGATAGAAATCCATTTCAACAGGTTTATGAAAATCGGCTTAAATGGCTTAACTTGCTAAAAGGAAACAAACATAAGTTTCGTTGCTTCGAGACAGCCACAGATAATCGACCGTTTTGATGTTCAGCTTACATTGTTGCTATTAGCCTTTCACTTCATCCAAATACCACAAATAAAATTTCTAGTGATAGTTGGTGGTTTAGACTATTTGGGCTTGATGAACTGGCTAAAAAAATAGAATTTGAAACTCATAAGTATATGAATTTTTCAGATGATGAATTAAGAAAAATAGCTTATGATTTATTATCGCTGAAACAAAAGTCTCATCAAATCGCCCTGGAGGATTTTTCTGATTTGGTGTCTCAATCTTGGCAAAATAATGGGAATTTTTCTAGTGGGGAATTTTTCTATGAAAGGGGAGTTATCTTCTGCTTCCCGACTCAAAAAAAATTAGTAGAGCTAGAAAATTATCACCTCGTACCCTCCTCAAATAAAATGGATAAATTCCGAAAATCGCCCTGGAGGATTTTTCTGATTTGGTGTCTCAATCTTGGCAAAATAATGGGAATTTTTCTATGAAAGGGGAGTTATCTTCTGCTTCCCGACTCAAAAAAAATTAGTAGAGCTAGAAAATTATCACCTCGTACCCTCCTCAAATAAAATGGATAAATTCCGAAAATCGCCCTGGAGGATTTTTCTGATTTGGTGTCTCAATCTTGGCAAAATAATGGGAATTTTTCTATGAAAGGGGAGTTATCTTCTGCTTCCCGACTCAAAAAAAATTAGTAGAGCTAGAAAATTATCACCTCGTACCCTCCTCAAATAAAATGGATAAATTCCGAAAATCGCCCTGGAGGATTTTTCTGACTTGGTGTCTCAATCTTGGCAAAATGATGGGAATTTTTCTAGTGGGGAATTTTTCTATGAAAGGGGAGTTATCTTCTGCTTCCCGACTCAAAAAAAATTAGTAGAGCTAGAAAATTATCACCTCGTACCCTCCTCAAATAAAATGGATAAATTCCGAAAATCGCCCTGGAGGATTTTTCTGACTTGGTGTCTCAATCTTGGCAAAATGATGGGAATTTTTCTAGGGCGTGTCATCAATTAAAAACCTTGACATTTAGGGGTATTGTATGATCTGTAGAGATAGCGATCGCTATGCTAATAAAATAACTGAGGCTACCTGTAGGAATTCCTCCTAGAAAGTTAACTGAACGCTTGTCATACCTAGTAGCGATATAGCTGCCGCTAGGCTCCGCCAACGCTCTATACTGTTTGAGCTTGGCGAAGAAATTTTCAATTCTTTTGGCGTGCTTTGTACAATATCTCATCATAGTGACGGCTTTCTTTCCGGTTTTTATAATAGTGGAATTACTACTTCGATTCCTCTTTCAGCCAAAGGTCTAATTACCCGCTTATGAGTATCATAAGCTTGATCAGCCAACACTGCTTCAGCCTCTACAATCGGTAAGAGAACATCTGCTCCATCTAAGTCGCAGGCTTGGCCTGGAGTCAAAAAAATGGGTGGGATTACGAGCGAGCATCTACTAACCCATGTATCTTGGTACTCAATCCCCCAATGCTTAGGCCAATATCTTCTTCTTCTGCCCTACTGTTTTTGGCCCCCGCACTATGTTGATGAGCACGAACAATTGTGGCATCAATCATGGCATATTCATTATCTGCATCCTCAGCTAGAGCTTGAAATAGTCTTTCCCAGACCCCTGAACGACTCCAGCGACTAAAACGGGTATGGACAACCCGGAAGTCTCCAAATCTTTCTGGTAAGTCTCTCCAAGGAATTCCGGCTCTATATCTGTATAAAACAGCTTCTACAAAGAGGCGGTTGTCCAATGCTGTCCATCAACCAGTCCCTTTACGCCCTGGTAGTAAATTTTGAATGCGTTCCCATTGGTCATCCCGTAACCCATAACGTCTAGCCATTTAGAACATTCCTCTTTGATGTTATTCTTCATGGATCATACTATCACCCTTAATGTCAACCTCTTTAATTGATGACACGCCCTAGAAAATTATCACCTCGTACCCTCCTCAAATAAAATGAGTAAATTCCGAAAATCGCCCTGGAGGATTTTTCTGACTTGGTGTCTCAATCTTGGCAAAATAATGGGAATTTTTCTAGTGGGGAATTTGTCTATGATCAGGGGAGTTAT
>NZ_JAAHHT010000431.1 GCF_010672085.1 Okeania sp. SIO3I5 | reverse complement strand
CCTCCCCATCCTCCCCATCCTCCCCACCCTCCCCCTCCTCCCCCTCCTCCCCATCCTCCCCATCCTCCCCATCCTCCCCATCCTCCCCATCCTCTGTCGTACTAGGGACTTTGCAAAAAAAAATTAATATTGGCCTTCAAAACCCAAGCCTTAAGTTTTTCATATTTATTAGCAATTATTATATTTTCTCATTTCTTCGTTTTTTTTACTTATCATAAATCTAAAGAAAAAAAAAATTCTCATCGATTATGGTAAATAATAGAAGCTGAGTAAAAATTGATAAGGTGAGACGCGATTCTGGGTTAGCTTTGTTTAAGTCCCAGTCCCTACTCTATTCCTCAAACTTATAAAAAAAACCGCTCTCTGCTACAAAAACAGAAAACGGCTTGGAATTAATGGAACTAATGGAGCATATGGGAGTCGAACCCATGTCCAAAATGGCTATTCACCCTTCACTCATTCACAGGTTTAGCTCTTTTTAACCCTCAGAGCTGGGACCATCCATTATCCCGGATGGCGGGATGCTCTGGTGAGGTCTTAACTAACAGCTAACCAGAGGTAGTTTGCTAGTGCATCCGTTGGGGTTAAGTCCGCAATCCTTAACGGAGTCAAATTACAGACGCTCGAACCTATAAGAGGTGTTTTTGCAATTAAGCTACAGCTACTTGCTTACGAGCAAAAGGTACAATGTTGTTTGCACTTATTATTTTTTGAGTCCAGGATTTGCGAGAGAAGACTCACTCTCGACCTGCATCACAAAGTAGATTTCACCACCCTGTCGAAACCGTTAATGCCCCGTGTGGTTATTTTTATATAATAGTTCATAAAAATATAGTCACATAAGACATATCCTTATTTTGCAGGTGTTATCCTGACTGGGTGAACTACAACACCACGCCAGTTGCTTCAAGTCGGGAAACCCGCCCAACGCACTGGCTTCTCTATCCCATAGCTCAAAGCATTTGGGACTGCTTTTTCTTTTCCTCTGTGCGTGATTATCTCCCTGATTCAATTTCTACTTGGTCATAATACAGAGGCTTGGACGTAGGTTCTTATATATCTAGAGGTAGCGTGTCAGTCCAGGAATTTCACCCTATTGAAATCAGATCATTGACTCTTGAGGTTATTTGATTTTCTATTATGACATACATTGTTAGATTATGTCAATATTCACCCAAATTTCTGGAGACAAAAGACTATATTTGTATTCATTATTTATGGTACACAATTATTTTAACTATGACAAGTCAAATTAGAATTTAGAATTTAGAATTTAGAATTTAGAATTCAGAAGTCAATTTTTTCCCTATTGCCTGTTTAATAGACCTCTGGCAAAAATTTTAATTAAATCAATTCAATATCTGAAATCAACAATTTCATCTCCCTATTCCCTATTCCCTGACTTCTGCAAGAAGTCTAATGTAAATCATCTTCCCAAACACCAATATAAACACGATTATCACTACTACGCTCAATTAAACCTTGCAAATTCCCTCTTTTAAACTCGTAGCGACTAATTTTACCGTTACGTACATCTTGCAGTCCTTGTTCAATTTCTCGGGTACTCTTCGGTAACATACCTGCAAAAGCTACTTTCACCATCAGGTGATCTATATCATCTGCTACAGACAACTCAGTTTGTCGTAAGCCACCAGAGTCCCGATCAAATAGATAGCCTAAACTAACTTTATTAGGAAGTAAATCATAAATTACAGCTCTGGTATTAGGCCAATATCCGCGCTCTTGAACTTTTGTAGGTTTTCCTAATAATTCTATTACCTTACTTTCTAATGTACCTGGAGGTAAACCACGAATAATCGGCAGATCCCTAATAGTCGAATTATCAATAGGATCGGAAGGAATCTTATCTGGCAATACTAAGTCTAGAAGTGTTTTGGAAACTGAATCTTGAGGAGATGGAGCAGGTGTAGGAGTAGGTGTAACTATTGGTGGTATAGGTGTCGGCTTGACTACCGGATGAGAAATAGTAGGAGTAGGCTTGACTACTGGAGATATAGGAGATGGGGTTGGCGTTGGGGTAGGAGTAAAAGTTGGTTGTGGAGTATTGCTAGCTTGTGGAGATGGGGTAGGTGTAATTGCTGGTGTTGGTATTGGAGTTGGAGTTTGGGCAATAATATCTGATGGTCTTACTGTGGGAGAAGGTTGAGTGGGTTGAGCGATGGGAGGAGTAGAAGAATCCTGAGAGTTAAGCACTATTGCTGCTAATGTTCCTACTATTAGAGTAGCGATCGCTCCAAGTATTCCCCACATCAAAATTTTTGGAGGTCTTTGTGTCGGAGGAAGAGCTACATTACCAATATTTGGATTTCCCAATTTCTGAGCTGGATTATTAGCTATGACCTGTATAGTTGAATTATTGGTGAGAGAATCTGATAAAAATTCTAACCATTCATCCACAGTTTGAGGTCGGTATTGAATCTCTAAAGTCATACCCTTCAGAACTGCTTGATTAACAGTAGCACTAACTTGAGGTTGTAACTCACGAGGAGTAGGCATTTCCTCTTGCACTCTCCTAGGTGCTGGTACCGGCAGTTTTCCAGTTAATAATGTATAGAGGGTAGCAGCTAAACCATATACATCTGTTGCTGCTGTGCGTTTTCCTTGAGGCAAATACTGTTCTGGTGGGGCATAACCATCTGAGACGAGATTAGTGTGAATTTGAGTTTTACCCGCAATAAACTCCCGCGCAATACCAAAGTCAATTAAAATTACTTCCTTAGTATCCTGACGCAACATAATATTTTGGGGTTTAATATCTCGGTGCAGCAAGTTATTTTGATTTACTACCATCAAAGCATTGCCTATCTGACGAATATAATTTACGGCGATCGCTTCTGGTAGAGGTTGGCCACTAAGTATCACTTCTGCCAAAGTCTGACCGGGAATATAGTCCATTACCATATAAGGTTGACCATCTTCCACAAAAAAATCACTAACTCGGACAATATTAGGATGGACACATAAAGCCAGTCTTTTGGCCTCATCCTGAAATTTATTTTTAAATTCTGCAAAATTAGGATGTTGAGTTAGAGACTCATTAAGAGTTTTAATAACTACTGGTTGTCCCAAATAATTATGAGTAGCTTTGATAGTAATGCCAAAACCACCCCTTCCTAGTTCTTGTTCTAAGGTATATTTGCCGCCTTGTAGGTTTGGTGATATTTTCATTTTTCTTATCCTAGTCAGTAGTCAGTAGTCAATAGTTAATAGTCAGTAGTTAGTAGTCAGTAGACCTCTAGTGATAATCAAAAATCAAATCAATTATCGTACAGAAATAATCAATTCTTTCCCCCTACTCCCTACTCCGTACGGACGTTGCATAACAAAAATGCTAACGTCCCTACTCCCTCTTTTCCGGAGAGGTCTAGTAGTTATACCAATTCACTTTAAAAATGTCACAAATAGTTTCAAATTTTAGATGTGAAATAGTTTCCTGAAACTACTGAGTGCGTAAAAGTTATGAGTCTATAAAATCATAATGCATGAATTTTGAATTTTGAATTTTGAATTCCGTGAAACGGTATTAGTAGTTAGTAGTTAGTAGTTAAAATAGCTTTTTTCCTGACTATCTATAAATCTTATTCCAATAGGAATTTCATACCTTATTTCACCAATGCCAAATAAATAAACTAAATTGCATATAGCAATTCCCAAGAAGCGTGAGGTACAAAATTCCTTGGTTTTAGGGAACAGGGAACACTTAACTGGGAACAGGGAATAGGGAATAGGGAATAGGAAACAGGGAATAGGAAATAGGAACAAATAAAGATAGGTG
>NZ_JAAHHT010000430.1 GCF_010672085.1 Okeania sp. SIO3I5 | reverse complement strand
AAGAGTAAGGAATGAGCGAGGAGGCAGAAGGAAGAATTTAATTGGTGATTTTTCGGCTCTTGTCAACCCTTTCATCCTAACTTTATGCAGCTCTCGCGGAGCAAAAAACTTGTACTTTTTCAAGACTTCAAACGGCTAAAACCTTTAGGAGTCAATGCTTTAAAATTTAATCAGCAAACCCCAATTAATTTCGAGTATTAAAATACAAAAAAAAGTGATAAGTGAACATTTTATATATATCAAATACGCTAAATTACTATTATTAAAATAATAAAAATGGTAATTTAGTAGCTTAAATTAAAGCTCTACTAAAAAATATTATACCTACTATTATCGATGATTAAACATCAATCAATGGAATTTTGAGTAAAAATAGTTACAATAAACAAAGACTATGCCAGTAGGATAGTCTTTGTTTGTTTTAGATAAACTTCCCTATACAAAACCTTATCTATATCTATAATAGGGTGGGAAAAGATTACCATGAATATAGATAACTCAATATTCACCTACTCTACTAATTCTCAATTCCTAATATTGAACCTTATATCTGAAGCTATGGATACCTGGATTATAAAATTACACAACTCTACCAATGAAATTACTTTTGTGACAATTACTGCTTTAATCGCAGTCATTTTTTGCTTTTGGTTTATTCCGACTGCTACAGATATGATGGTAAATTCTGCTGCAGGTTTAGCAGGTAAATATTTAGGCAAAGATAAACGCACTATAGTAATTAATTCTAGCACAAATAACCCAGAATTATTTCTCATGTTGCTATCACTAAGTCTGGGACGACTGGGCGGTATAGCAACTCCTCTAGGCTCAAATTTTGCCAATATTTATCTCATGTTTATTGTGGCACCAATAATTGTTATTAGTAAATGGATATTTATGGGGAAAATATCTTATGTCAAAAATTTTATCGAAATTTTTAACAAAGAAAAAATGCTGTTTTTCTGGCATCTTTTCATGTCATTATCGATGTTTACTTTTGCCAGTACAGCTTACTGGTGCATTACAGGTGAATCCGAATTTGCACCTTTGCCAGAAGGAATTACTACCCGTACTTTGCCCTGGATATTTGTTGGTGGTTTAATTTGTTTAGCAGGTGTTTTAGTTTTCTTATTTTCTGAAAAACAATTTAAGAAAAAAAGACCAGAATTATTTGATGATATTAATGCAGATGATTATACAGAAAGTTGGTGGCAGTTTATTTTAGGAACAGGGTTATTAATTTTATTATGCTATGTATTAAATATGTTATTTATCGCTTGGACTAATATTTATGATGATTTACTGAGTAGATTATTTGGTGATGCAGTTTTTGCCGGACTGCATTATTTTTTGGGAAGTTTAATATCATCCCTACCAGAAACAATTGTAGCTGTGAAAAATTATGAACGTTTAACTTCACCAGATTTGAATACTGCAATGGCATCTGCAAGTCAGTCAAATATGACGAATTTGGCTATAGGATTTTTGGGTAGTATTTTAGCAGCTTTACTATTAGCTATGGGGATGAATTATCAGTTGTAAAGTTAAGCGATCGCCATTGAAGAAAGTACATAAAATAATTTAGCGTTGGTGAATAAAAGTATGATTTTATAGGAGTCAGGAATCAGGAGTCAGGAGGAGCTAGAATGGTGCTTTTTATGCGCCTTAAAAAGGAGAAATAGGTCTGATTTATATATTATAAATTTAGGACTTTTATACCATGTTTCAGCAACGCCAATAATTTTTGAGGATTTGACTTTCAAAACATTATTGAAGCGAAATGCGCCATGGAAACAACTCATGCAAAATTGTTAGTGGTTTTAACCTATTGCGAGTCTAAATTTTAGGAATTACTCGAACTTTATTCCGAGAAGTAGTCAAAAGTTAAGTTCTTTTGTACAAAGTCTTAATCTTACTTCTTCATAATGGAAAATTCCAATCAAACCACAAGCATTAGCTTTGGATTTTTCTAGCAGTTCAATTACTACTTGACGATTTACAGAATCTAAGGCTAAAGTTGGTTCATCTAATTAATAAAATTGGATAATTAACTACCAGCGCTCTAGCTAGATTTACTCGTTGTTTTTCTCCTCCAGAAAAGGTAGTCGGGGAAAGATGCCAAAGACGTTTTGGTAAATTCAATATCTCAAATAATTCCCCTACTTTTTGATAGGCTATTTCTGGCTTTATTTCTAATTCTAATAAAGGTTCTGCTGCTATTTCTAAAGCTGGCACCCGAGGAATTACTCGTAAAAATTGACTGACATAACCAATAGTTGTTTTGCGTACTTCTAAAATTTCATGGGGTGCTAATTTAGGAAGATCAACCCAGGTAGATTTATGTTTTACTAAAACTGAACCTTTATCGACTCGATAGTTACCGTAAAGGCAACGCATAAATGTAGATTTTCCTGAACCAGATTTGCCGGATAGGGCAATACATTCTCCTGCTTTTAAGCTGAGAGAAATATTTTTTAATACTGATAATTTGACTCCGCCTTGGTTGTGTAAAGTAAAGCCTTTTTCAACAGATTCTGCTTTTAATAGCAGAGAACTTTCTGAGAAATTATTTTCTTTTTGATGATTAGTTTTTAGGATTTGAATACTCATAATAAAAGAAGAAAGAAGTATTTATGTTTGATTGATTTTTCGGATTACCCACGATGATTTTCGATTTTATCCTGAATCCTGATTCCTGACTCCTTAATTTGAGGATTTGAATACTCATCATCAAGGAAAGAAAAAGTATTTATGTTTGATTGATTTTTCGGATTACCCACGATGATTTTCGATTTTTTCCTGAATTCTGAATCCTGAGAACTGACTCCTATAATTTGAGGATTTGAATACTCATCATCAAGGAAGAAAGAAGTATTTATGTTTGATTGATTTTTCGGATTACCAACGATGATTTTCGATTTTCGACTCAGGAGTGAGAACTGAGGATTTAATTTGAGGATTTGAATGCTCATAATCAAGGAAGAAATAAGTATTTATGGTTGATTGATTTTTTTGAGGATTTGAATACTTATCATCAAGAAAGAAAGAAGTATTTATGTTTGATTGATTTTTGTGATTACCAACGATGATTTTCGATTTTTTCCTGAATTCTGAATCCTGAGAACTGACTCCTATAATTTGAGGATTTGAATACTCATCATCAAGGAAGAAAGAAGTATTTATGTTTGATTGATTTTTCGGATTACTGACGATGATTTTCGATTTTCGACTGAATTCTGACTCTTGACTCCTGACTCCTGAATTCTAACTTCTTAATTTAAGGAATTAAAGTTGCACTAACTAATTGTTGAGTATAGGAATGTTGAGGATCATCTAATACTTTATCTGTTAATCCTGACTCAACAATTTGCCCGTTTTTCATTACTAATAAACGGTGAGCAAGTAATCTAACTACCCCTAAATCATGGGTAACTAAAATTACGCTTAAGTGGAGATTTCTCACAAGAGAACGAATTAAATCTAATAAACGAGCTTGCACTGAAACATCTAAACCTCCGGTAGGTTCATCCATTAATATTAACCAGGGTTTTGTAACAAGAACACGAGCTAATTATAACCTTTGCTGCATCCCTCCAGAAAACATTTTTGGCAAATCATCTATCCGGTTAATATCTATTTCTACTTGGTTTAACCAATAAGCAGCTTCTTCGCGAATTTTTCCATAATTTTTTACTCCTATATCCATTAAACGTTCGCCAATATTTGCTCCAGCAGTTACGTTCATTCTTAATCCATCACGAGGATTTTGTTGGACAAATCCCCATTCAGTTCGTCTTAATAAACGACAGCGGGTTTCTGATAGTTTTGGCACTATTAATATCTCTCCACTAGAAGTAGTATAGGTGATATTAGATCGTAAG
>NZ_JAAHHT010000043.1 GCF_010672085.1 Okeania sp. SIO3I5 | reverse complement strand
TACTCCTATCTCCTATCTCCTGTCTCCTGTCTCCTGTCTCCTGACTCCTCCCTAATTATTTATAACTGTTCAACCGGACATGATATTACTTTTAACTTTTGACTTTTGATTTTTGAGTTTCTTTGTCATTACGCACTGGCAAAGAAGTCTCCATAATTTCCATCAACAACTCTAGTCGTGAACGGTGAGACAACATTGGTACCAAATTAGGCAGAGAGTAGTAGTCACCTTTGAAACTAAAAGTTTCCACTGGTACTTGCTTCTGCTTCAATTGACTTTCCACATAATTAGATGCATAATTACCCAAACGCACGATAACCACATTTGGCATCACCGCCAAGTCTCGACAATAAGCAGTGTAAGCATCAGCAAAATAGGGAGGATTATTTTCTCCTTCATCTGTCACCAGAATAAACTGTTCGACAACTTGCTTTTTGCGTCGCATTGCCTCCACAGCACAACCGCAACTTGTACCACCACCTGCGCGAATATGTCGGAAACCATGTTCCCAGTCACTCAACTCTGTACCTTTGGCAGTCACTAAGGAAGGCATAGTATCGAAAGCGTAGACAAATAAATCTGCTTCAGTAATACCAGAAATTAAAGCAGCAATACGTTTACCAACTTCGATCGCCTTTTCCATGGAACCAGACTTATCCACAAGTAAAGCAGTTGGGAGAGAAATTTTACCGCGTTTTTTGACTTGCTCGTTAGTCACCTGCTCTAACTTGGCAGCAGTTTCCGCATCAACTTGGGAAGCATCGGCAGCAACTTTAGCTTTATAAGCAGATACGCGATCGCTCTTTTGCGCCTCAGTCAATTTCTGATCTATTAACGCCTTTACCTCTGGGTGTTCCATTGCCCCACGAGCAGTCAGAGACTTCATGTTATTGATAATTTCTTGGGGAGACATAGAATTAATCAACGCTACTAATACAGTAGGTGTTAATTGTTTGACTGCTCCCACAGCAATAGTATAGGGAATGTTGTGTTCCACTATTAAAGCTGCTTGTTCTGCTGCTGTTTCTGTTTTTGCCAACTGCTTCAACATGAAAGCTAGACTATCTTCTGGAGGTCTTTCTTTAAATAAGATAGCATCAGCGCGAGAGTTGGGTTTAATGTGCAAGGTAGCATATAAGTGCTTCATTGCCTTGCGGTTACGGATAGCAGCGCGGTCAAAAAATTCGGTATTCTGTTCGCGCTTGCGCAAATAACGAGTCACAGCAGTACGCGCGGAACGTGGCATTTTATTTTGCTGTTGTTTCATAAAGTCTACAATCCGCGACACTTGGTAAGGCGGGAAATTTTGTAGCATTATGAAACCGGCATCTCGGTGTTCTGTCAGATTACTTGTTAGCAAGTTTCCTAGGAAGACTTCTTTATGATCGCGTACGTCACCGTTATTTTGATACCAAATTGCTAAATGTCCGTAAAAAATAGGGTCTAATTCAACAATTAATTGATGAATTTCTGCTACTTTTTCTAATTGACGGTGAGGAGTTGTAAGCAGACTATTAAGCATTTCTAAACGTAAATCGCGTTCATCATTATTCATCTTAATTTTATTCATTTTAACCACCCCTTTATTCAGTTATCAGTTATCAGTTAACAGTTATCAGTTAATATTTTTAAGGTTAAATGTAAAATTAATCATACATTTTAGAACCTATAACTGCTCGCTATTAACTGATTTAATTACAAAAAAATTAACTTTGAGGAGACAATTATCGTTGGCAGTTTTGCGGAGTATTAATATTAATATTTATGATGAATACACCGCGCAAGTTCAGAGAGTTTTGCTACCCATAAGCTGTATGTAAACTCTCTAGTTTAGGGCGCGAGATAATTGCTAATTTTTATAGCTTTCAGCATTCAGCGTTCAGCTTGAAAACTTTTGGTAGTCCCGATCGCGTAATAATAAACAATGCTCAAAATACGGGAGCGCCAATACGGGAGCGCCAATACGGGAGCAAGATGCTCCCACTGTTTTTGTAACAAAAATAATTACAATGCACCACCACCAAGTTTTTTTACAACGGTTTTAAATCTGGTTTTACCCAATTTTTTCGAGCTTCCCAAGACATCAAGTATTCTCTACTATAATATTCAAAAGGTAAAGCTGAATTTTTGTAAAAATTGACTAAATTATTTGCCATTTCTACAAAAGAATTGTTGGCTAAATTAATAGCTACATATTGCCGAACAATTTTCACCCAAAACATTGTAATTCTTTTAGCCACTATTTTTAGTCGTTTTAATACCCATCGACGCATTATATTTTTTGATGCGATCGCGAATATTATTTATCGCCTCTGACTCCGAGTAATTAGTCAAATACCAAAGGGCAACAATTAAATGTGCAGCATGATTCCAATTGTTTCTTGGTAAAGTATAATTATTGAATTCTCTGACAAGATTTTCTAAATCATTACTGGTGAAATAAACAGTTTTATTGCACATACAAAAATTATTTCAAAGAAACTATTGCTCCCAATTCCTCGAATTTTTGCTTAATCTGTTCGGCTTCTTGAATATTGACATGAGATTTAATAATTTGAGGTAAATTATCAACAACTTTTTTAGTTTCCTGTAAACTTCCAAAGAGATTTAAACTGCGTATCTCCTTAATAAAAGATATTTTTTTATTAGCAGGAAATCCCTCTAAAATAACGTCAAAAATAGTTTTGGGTTTCGGTTTTGCTTCAGGAGTATCTATATAGATAATGGGAGGTTTTACTATAACTCTAGGTTTGGAACTGACTTGAAAACAATCTTCTATTTGTTTCACCAATTCTGTAGCTTCCAACATTGTTATAGATTTTATTTGTTCTAATATTTCATCAGTTTTTATAGACATGATACCTTCTCCAAATAATAAAAATTTTATCTACTGAAAATTTCTCGACTAATTACTTAAAATAATTACTTTGCGCAAGTCAAAAAAGCTGTTTGTTTATAGGCAGGATTTGAACCTGCTAACCTCAAAGGAGGAGTTGCTTGATTATGAGTCAAGTGCCAAAAATTATTTCAAATAAACTGTTGCTCCCAATTCTTCAAATTTTTGCTTAATCTCTTCAGCTTCTTGAATATTGACATTAGATTTAATAATTTGGGGTAAATTATACAGAGAATCTCTTATTTCCCTTAAACCATTTTTATTCAATCTCCGTATCTCCTTAACTAAATAAATTAAACTGTTAGGGGGAAATTCTTCTAAAACTACATCAAAAATAGTTTTTAGTTCGGGATTATCTGTCTTATCATCATCCACAAGATCAATAGGTTTCACTACAGTAATTGGATCGACACTCAGTTGAAAATAATCTTCTATTTGTCTCACCAATTCTGTAGCTTCCAACGTTGTTATAGATTTTATTTGTTCCAATATTTCATCAGTTTTTATAGACATGATACCTTCTCCAAATAATAAAAATTTTATCTACTGAAAACTTATCGACTAATTACTTAAAATAATTACTTTGCGCAAGTCAAAAAAGCTGTTTATTCATACGCAGGATTTGAACCTACGAAATCCTTTTTTGGATTTGCTTGATTATGAGTCAAGTGCCTTAAACCACTAGGCTAGTATTTCAACAATTAATAATTAATAATGAATAATTAATAATTACCTCTCCTTGAAAAGAAGAGGATTAACTAATCATGAAAATTTTTATTTATTATCCCCTTAAAAGGCGAGGCTTTAAACCAAAATTTTTCGGTAAGCTTTTTTTGTTAGGGCGCAAAGTAGATATTTTGATTTTTGTCTAGCCTAACTGTTCATCAAACTATTTTGTTTTTGTTGATATTTATAAATTTTTTTTCATACATTTTTCTTTATTAAAAATCATCTCGCGCAAGTCAAGAAAGCTATTTGTATACACACAGGAATTAAACCTGCTTTTTCTTGCTTGTAAGTCAAGCGCCGTTTGGCTAGTATGTAAGCTTTCCCAGTTAGGGCGCGAGATGAAAATTAAATTTTTGAGAATTTATATTTAATTATATAAACTGACATTTTTTGACATTAATATTTGCTCTAATCATTCGTAAATTTGTTTTAAAATATGTGTCGTACTTGACTTTATTGTAATAGTTAAAATCATTTCGTGCAAGTCAAGAAAGCTATTGGTTTATACGCAGGACTTGTTCGCCGAAGGCGTTCCCGGAGGGTACCTGCATTAGCTTTCGCTAACTTGAACCTAAATCAAGCGCCTTTACCTTTTGGCTAGTATGTAAGCTTTCCTAGTTGGGGCGCGAAATGAATTTTTTTATGTTGATAAATTTGATAAATATGTTTTTTAAAATTAGGAATTAAAATCACTCCGCGCAAGTCAAGAAAGCTGTTGTTTCATACGCAGGATTTGAACCTGCTACAATTCGCGTTAAAGGCAAATGCTCTACCAAATGAGCTAGTATGTAAGCTTTCATTGTTAGGGCGCGGAGTGAATTTTTCAATGCTTTATTTAATGTCTTTCAACTTGAGCATTAAAACTAGAAAGAGTATTTTAAGAGATAGGAATTAAAATCACCTCGCGCAAGTCAAAAAAGCTGTTGTTTCATACGCAGGAATTGAACCTGCGACCTTTCGGTTAACTGCCGAGTGCTCTACCAAATGAGCTAGTATGTAAGCTTTCATTGTTAGGGCGCGAAGTGAAATTTTCCATGCTTTATTTAATCTATTCAAGCTGTTCAAACTTGAGTATTAAAAGTAAAAAGGGCATCTTAAGTGATAGGATTTTACTAAGTTTAAAAATTCTCTAAAAGCATAAATTGAATATTTAATTTTCTAGGTTCAGTGATGAGGCAACTTTGCCTCTTTATTTACCTTATATTTTTATACTACACAAATAATACAAAACTGTCAAGGGGGTGAGAAAAATTTTTTTTTAGAATGCAAAATTCAGAAATATTTATACTTAAAATTCTTTGCCATAAACAATATTAGTACGAACTTTACGGAAACCTACAGACTCATAAAGTCTATTTGCTCCCGACGGGTTTTCAGCGTCAACACCAAGTAACGCCTTATCCATGCCAACATCTCGTAACCGTTGCATTCCAGAAAGTAACATAGCTTTTCCTAACCCACGCTTACGAAAAGCACGCTGAGTCCCCAGGGTGTCTATCCAACCTTCTTTGCTTCCCTTGTACTCATTTTTTTCTGGGGAAATAGAACAATTGCAAAAAGCTGCAAATGTACCATCAGGAGCAATTACAACTGAGGTTAACTCTGGTTTATAGTTAGGGTTACTTACTATATATTCTACCTGTTCAACCTTCACTTCATGGAAGTTCCAATGATCGATAAATGTTTGATTGTACGCTTTCACCCATGCTTCTAGGAACTGTCGCTGCCCTACCTTACCAGAAAACTGTGGAGAGCAGTGAGAGTGCAATGTAAAACCTACAGGTAACTCAGGTTTAGATAGGGGTTCGACGAGCGATCGCTCCATTTCAAAAAAGTAACGGTTTGGAGTAAAACCACAGCTTTCTAATAATGCGATACGTTCAGTTTGATCGGCACGAATAGCAGAGCGCAAGGTTACAAATGTACCACTCTCAGCAGCAATCTCTCCTATTCGCTGTTCGCTCCATTTAATGATTTCTTGTTCTATACCTTTACCTCTGAAAATGGGATGAACTCTGAAATAGAGATGACTATCAATTGATTCTTTTAGCATCCCAATACCAATGAGTTGACCTTCTCCATCTTCCCAAAGGCGTATGTCACTATCCTTGTCTAGGTTCGGAGCGTTAAGCATTTGTCGCAGAACGGAAATAGATACCCATTCATCTAAGCGATCGACTGTTTCACAAGCTTGGAAAAGTTCGGCGATCGCCTCTAAATCATTTTCTCCCTGATAGGAGCGAGTTACTAACGTTTTCATAAATAATTCTGATAACCGATAACTGAAATGGCAGGGTGTCCGACGAGACTTGCACTCGCTTTCTTCGGCGTCACAAACCGACGTTTCGACTACTTCAACTTCAGACACCAAATGGAGACTAGGGGACTCGAACCCCTGTCACGACTGTGCAAGAGTCGTATGCTCCCACTACACCAAATCCCCAAATATTTTATAAGCAATTTTCTCTGCAAAAAAAATGTATTAACTTTCAGTCAAATACTTCGCACAAGTTGAAAAAGTAATGAATACAATACAGCCGTTCTTATCAGTTTTTAACCTGACAGTGAACGCGCTAATCTTTATCTCAGAAAGACTTAGAAAGCTTCACAATTAGTCGGTTACCCGAATATCGCTACCTTAGGACTGTTAGAAAATGTATGTATACTTTAAATTGATCACCTCTTTCAATCCTCTTCTCCCCAAACTAGACTGTACGGTATGACCTGAAGGCATTTAGTCTAAACTCCAGTAGAGGGGGTTATATCCCTCAAATAAAAACACAAGCACTTGCAACGGGGGAAAACAAGTATCAAAGTTAAATTTGAGGGGTGTTATGTCTTTTGTGTTCCCACCCCTACTAGCCAAGCTACATCAAAGGAAACTAAGAGCCAGGGGAATGATTCGTTTTGCTGCTTCTTTGCCAACTTCTATTGCTCCAGCTTCAGTGCTTTTTGTGAGGATAGACTGACTCCAGTTTTTGAGGTTGTTTTTGAAGGAAGGGTTTTGTTTTGCTTTGCTAGCTAGATTTTCTGCTGCTTTTTTTTCAGCTTCTTCTGTACTGTAGGTTTCTGAAAGTTGATCTAGAAGTTCTTGGATTTCTGTAGCAACTTCTGCTAGTGATTGTTTTTGTTCTTGAGTGTAGTTATGTTGATTAGCTTTTTGACTAGCATTATCTTTGACTATGCCAGCGTTGTTAGCAATATTTGCTCCTTGTTGGTAGTTATTAACTGTTTCATTACTATTTTCAGTCATAGAATTTGCTCCTATATTGAGTGGTTGACTTGTTGATATATTAATACTTACCCTGTCTATAAGGTCATTGAGTGTTTTTGTCTGTGGATGCTTAGTCTGAAGATTCTTGAGACTCTGACCATGACTTTGAGCTTCCTTTATGTCTAGCTTATAATGCTTTTTGACGTCTTCAAGTGCTAATTCGTACTTAGAGCTAAACTGTTTTATGAATTTTTCTTTTTTTAAATTACTTTTATATAAACCCACCTGAAAAGATAGATCACTGTTGTCTTTGATACTGAGTTCATTAATGGCTAGAAGCACAACATCATGTTCAACTTGTACCATTTTAAAGGCGTAGATAAAAGCATTCCAGTCAAACTCGTCTTCCTCATCAAAAATTATTTCTGCTGTTTGAGCTTTTAAACGTAAATAACGAATCAACCAAATGAATGCAACGAAAACAGTCACAACTAAAATTATGGATAATACTTTGAAAGCTAATTTAAGCTGCCCAAGATATCTAGTATGATTTTTTTCTCGTCTGATTAGGTTTGAGATGCTGTCGTACTTGTTTTCTAGTAGCTCTTCAATAATTCTTTCTGCTCCAGGAGTTTGAAGCACTCTGTCGACGAAATCACGCCATTCTTTCTCACTATCATGAAATGCGAGTCCATAGGGTTCAATACTTAAAAAGTTATTTTCAGGATATAAATAGTAATCATCTGGGTTATCTAAATACTTTTTTCTTTCTAATTCTGCTTCCAAAATTAAGCTATCAGTAGCATATGCTATAACTGATTCGTCCTTCAAATATTGTATTCCGCTCTTTCTTGTAGGAGGATCGGGAGGCTTCAGATAGGCTAGTCGATAGAGATTTTTAAGAACTGAATATGTCGTTGTATTTTTCAGGACACCAATATGTTCGTTTTCAAAAAGAAGATTTTTATTAACTCGATCTCGCTGATCTTTTTTGATCAAAAGTCTTGTCCCTGTCACAAAAAAAGGTTTAGAAAAAATAATGTTTTGATACCTTGGATGAACAAAATTATCGTCACTTACTTCTTCGGGAATACTATTTGGACCACATTCAATATCAATTTTTTTATTTCTTAATATATCAAATCTTTCTTTTTCTATGTCTCTTGGGCTAATATCCTTATACACAATTTTGATCGAATTAGGTTCAATTTCTTTTAAATTTTCCAATTCCTTTTTCAAAACCCCAGCCAACTCTACACAGAAGCCTCTCCAGCTATCGCTCTCTTTATAACTAATAGGATAGGAGTCAGATCTAACTCCAAAAATCAGAGTATTCTTATCCCCTTTCTTAAATTGTTCTAAAATTGAATCTTTATTACTATCTCTGATATCAGGTGTAATTTCCTGTGATACAACGGGTAGATTTACACTCAGCATTGCTCCCAAGGCAATCCAACTGAGCAAAAATATTTGTCTCATAGTGATTTAGCAAACTTTAGGCTCTAAATTTTGGTATTAACTCCAAGTTTCTTTCTCTTAAAAAGTACCCTGAATTAGCTCAGAAACTTGATTTTACTTATGCTCTATTGATTTAATTACTGTTTCCCCCATTGACAAGAGAAATCCGGACACAGTTGGAAATAGCACCCTCAAGGGCAATATTTGTTAGTTAAAAATAATCTTGCTACACCTACCAAATCGCCCATTCCCAAAGCCAATATGGATTTCTTATGAATTCGGGCCAAAAAACGGGTGAATCTTACAAAACTTTACAAGGTGTACGATTCGTTCTAAGTACTGGAGTTTAGACTATTAATTGATTTAGACTATTAATTGATTTTAACATCAACTATCTCAATCCGTCCCAGGAATTGAATAATTATTCAAGCTTTAGTCTAAACTCCAATTTATCAGTTAGGGTGCGAAGTCATTTCAGTTATCAGTTACTAAACAAAGTTTGATTTTGTATTTTTTTATTGCTATTCAAGTAGTTAAAAATCACTTCGTACAAGTCAAAAAAGCTGTTGATTCATACGCAGGAATTGAACCTGCTACACTTTGTTCTTGAGACAAATGCTCTACCAAATGAGCTAGTATGTAAGCTTTTTTTGTTGGGATACGAAGTGATTTTTAACCACTATTATTATGCTCCGCACAAGTCAATAAAGCGCTAAACAATAACGCTCTATCCATTGAGCTATATCCCCACAAAATATTCAAAGAGGGGATAGTAGGAGTCGAACCTACAACCTTTGGTTTAGCAGACCAAAATGTATGTACGCTTTACCAGTTAGGGTGCGGAACATTCTCAGATATTTCTGTTAAAGCCGAGGTTTTATTTAACCATAAACAGCTTCGGGACGAACAATTAAATCCCCACTTGGACGATGGTCTAAAACATAGGAATTAAAGCGTTCTTTACCCACATCAAAATATTGAGCTAGGCGTTCTTTAATAGCATTTTCTTTCATTTTGTCTGTGATGCCTAATTGATTTTCGGTAACATCATAAGAACGCCCTTCAAATCTAATATGAACCATACCAACACCTCCTAATTTTTTATCTGAAGAAAACAGAATATTTTTTTAGTTTATTTTCTACTTATTGCTGCTTAATAAAAGACCAAAACAAGAAACCGGGTTTATTACCCTAATTATTCTTTATTATGCTCCGCACAAGTCAACAAAGCTGAACATAAGCGCTCCCTGAGCTACATCGCCAAACAACATGGCGATGGTAGGACTTGAACCTACATTTACTCTCGTAAATCAAAATGTATGTACGCTTTACCAGTTAGGGTGCGGAACATTAGCGAAAGTCAAAACTATTAGTTATAAAAGATTTTAATTTCATCAATTTATCAATTTTCTAACACTTTTTTGTAGTGCTATTTTTGTGAAAATTCCGATTAATTAATTATTTAGTTTTCAAGGTGCAAATATGGCTTGTTTCTCTGGAGGTTGTTTACCTCTCCTTTAACTCCCACATCTCTATACTACATAAATAATACATTAGTGTCAAGGGGGTAGAAAAAATTTTTTTCAGGATATTGAAAGTTAGCTATATCAATGGATACAGGTAAATTACAGTTAGTAAAATATAGATATTCGGCCAAAAAGCTTCCATAAAATCTAAAATCTAAATTTACAAGAAAAGAGGGAGTAGGGAGCAGGGAGTAGGGGAAAAGAATTAATCAGAACTTACGGAGAACCTCCATATCTAGTAGGGGTAAATGCTCATTCTTCCCTCTACAAATAGGGTATTGTCTAAGAATTTGCCTAAGTCCTGATTAATGATTTCTGTGGGATAATGATTTTATTGGAGATATCTAATAGTTTAAGGAACAATAAAATGAGCGAAAAATCAGCAGCAGTTATCATAGGTGTTGGTTCAGAAGCAGGTTTAGGTGCCGCACTTGCTAAATATTTTGCTAACCAGGGTTTGCACGTTTTTGTTGCTAGTCGTAGCGCAGATAAACTACAGTTAATTGTCGAAAAGATCGCACAACAAGGGGGTACCGCAACTGCTGTTGTTACTGATGCAACAGCAGAACAGGATGTCGAACAACTATTTGCAGTTGTGGAAAAAGCAGGTTATCCTCTTGATATTGCTGTCTACAACGCAGGTAAAAATATTCCTGCACCCTTATTAGAAACAGACAGCGAAACCTTTATCAACCTTTGGCAACAAAATTGTTTTGGTGGATTTTTATTTGGAAAACAAGCGATCGCTACGATGAAAAAGCGACAACAAGGCACCCTGATTTTTACCGGAGCGACTGCATCCTTAAGAGGAAAACCACCTTTTACAGCATTCGGAGCAGCAAAAGCAGGTTTGAGAGCATTAGCTCAAGGGATGGCGCGAGAATTTGGTCCCGAAGGTATTCATGTTGCTCATGTCATTATTGATGGTGTTATTGATGGGGAAAAGTCTCGCACGAAGTTCCCAAATTTTGTTGCTCAAAAAGGTGAGGAAGGTTTATTACAACTTGAAGCGATCGCGGAAACCTATTGGGCAATTCACCAACAACATTCGAGTGCATGGACTCACGAACTTGATTTAAGACCATTTAAAGAGTCTTTTTAAAGAGTACAAAATTAACTCAAAAATCTAAATTCAAAAGTTAGCATAAACAGTTTGAGATAAATAAATTTTTTACCTCAAAAAAAGCATTTTTATTTCTTGTGTAGGTAGTATTGTATAATGGCAAGAGATTAAAAGTGCTTTCTTCTTTTTTCCAAATTATTAATTCTGCCAATGCTAAAAAAACTTTACGTCAACAATTTTAAATGTCTGGTTAACTTTGAAATTAAATTCTCAAATATAAATTTACTACTAGGAGCAAATGGTTCGGGAAAAACAACAGTTTTTGAAGTTTTGCATAAACTCCAAAAATTTATATTAGGAGAATTTGAAACTACGGGAAGATATTATCAAACCTCAGAAATTTTTCATCAGCAAGATTTAACTAGATGGCAAAACTCATCTATCCAGAAATTTGAATTAGAAATTGCAGGAAATGGAGGTACATATTTATATGTTCTAGAAATCGAATATCAAGATAATTCTTTTGCCAGAATGTATTCTGAAGAATTGATCTTTAACAACAAAACTCTATTTTTTTTCACTATCCATAATATTTACCCAGGAATTCCTACAGCATCAGTATTTCAAGAACATCCCAACAGTGGAGAAAATATTCTTGAATATTTTGATAATTCACGCTCAGGAGTAGGTTTGATTCCTGAAATATCAAAGCATGAAAAACTGACTTCCTTCAAAAAGCTAATTGCCAATTTTTTTATTGTTCAAATAAATCCTTTTGCTATGACTACAGAAAGTCATGGAGAAGCAAAACATCCTAATAAAAGTATGTCAAACTATGCTGCTTGGTACAGTCACTTATCCCAAGAATTTCTGAATCAAATAATTGAACTTACACTAGAATTGCAAAAAATAATCAAAGGTTTTAATTCCTTCCAAAATCAGAAATCTGGAGAAGCCAGAATTCTTTCGGCAATTTTTAATCTTCCCAGTAAAACATCTTATAAAATCAACGAATTATCAGAAGGTAAAAAAACATTAATTGCCCTATATACCTTACTATTTTGCACTCCAGAAACCGATTGTACTTTATGTATTGATGAACCAGAAAACTTTCTAGCTTTACCAGAAATACAACCTTGGCTAATGAAACTTTTTGACTATTGTCAGTCGAATCAAAAACAAGCAATATTAATTTCCCATCACCCATCTTTAATTAACTATTTAGCTAGTAATTCAGGTTATTGGTTTGAAAGACAAGAGAATCAACCTGTGCGGGTACAGAAAATTGTTGAAGAAGATGAAGAAGGTTTATCAATTGCCAAATTAATAGAGCTTAGATGGATTTATGATGATTGAATAAAAACTCATAATTGTAGGGGCGAATGGCAATTCGCATTGTAGGGGCGAATGGCAATTCGCCCTAAGCATTGTATGACGTTCAAAAAAATTATTTTACTCCTATAGTTTGACAGCGCTTTTCAGATTGATGAACCACATCGTTACAACCAAAACCCCGTAGGGACGTTCCATGGAACGTCCCTACTGTGGTCTACTGAAATGAAAACTGCTGTAATCCTGATTCTGACTCTTACCTTCTAAATTCATATTGCTAAAAATGACTAAAATAACAATTTTGTGTGAAGATATTGACCAAGAAAGATTTATTAGACAATATTTAATTTGCCGAGGTTTATCATCTAGAGATATTACTTGTTTCCCCAAAACTCCAGGGATGAAAGTTGAAAATAATAATGCTTTAATTTTAAAGTATTATCCCAAAATTTTAAAAAGTTACAGAAGCAGAAAAAATTCTCAAGATATTGCAGTAATAATAATGATTGATGCTGACGATAAAACTGTAGATGAAAGAATTCGCTCTCTGAATATGGCTGTGAATAAAGAAGAAGGAGACCGGAACAAAGATATGCGTTTACCTAATGAAAAAATAGCTATTTTTGTACCTGCCAGAAATATAGAAACTTGGTTTTCTTATATTAACGGTAATCAAGATTGTAATGAACAAGATGACTACAAAAATAAAACTCTAAATACCACAGAAAGAATTACATTAGCTGAAGCTTCAGCAAGAAAATTAGCATCCGATATTTGTCCTCAAGGACTTGATGAAAATGCTCCATATTCCCTACATCATGCTTGTAATGAACTGCAACGATTACAATTAGATAAGTGATAGTTTGTAGTAGAGCTTTAGCCCTATCTATTTTTGGGCTAAAGCCCTACTACAAGCTTTAATTATAACTATTAAACCAGACATCATATAACAAGTTTTTCAACCGAATAATATACTTCACAAAACTGCTTTCACATAAGCTATTTGAGTATTAACCCTCCGAAAACCCACCGACTCATAAAGTCGCGTCGCACCTAAAAGGTTATCAGCATCAACATACAACACTGCCGTTTCCATTCCCTCTGCTTTCAACAATTTCAACCCCGATAGCAAAATACCACGCCCCAATCCTCTTTTCCGAAAACCACGTCGAGTGCCCAGAATATTAATGTAACCATCTTTACGCCCTTTTAATTCATTATTTTCAGGATGAATCTGACAATCACATAAAGCAGCAAAAGTACCATCAGGTGCAACCGCAACTAAACTTAACTCTGGTTGATATTTAGAGTTATTGAGTTTATTCTTAACAAATTCAACAGTTATATCTTGATGATTCCAGTGATCAATAAATGTTTGATTAAACATTTCTGTCCAAGCTGCTGCATCTGCTTCATTATCTATATTTTTCAGGGTAAAACCTTCAGGAAATATAGCTTCTGGAATAGGTTCAGTAAGCGATCGCTCCATTGTAAAAAGATACCGCTCAATTTTAAAATCACAATTTTCTAATAAAGCTATACGTTTCACATTATCCTCATGGGATCCGCAAAGCACTTTAACTTTGACATTTCTTTCTCTACCTACTTCCGCCATCCGTTTCTCTCCCCACTCCAGAATTTGAGTTTCTAAATTATTACCTTGAGTTTGGGGATCGACTCGGAACCACAAAATACCTGCTATATCTTCTCCCATTTCGGGAATCATCAGTCCTGCAATAGCTACAAGTTGACTATTTCCATCTTCCCATAGACAAATATCCCGCTCATTGTCTACAGAAGGATTTTCCAATTGCATTAGCACTTCTGCTGGAGATAGCCATTCATGGAATTTATTGGCCAATTCACTATTGTTGAGTAATGTAGCGATCGCCTCTAAATCTATTTCACCTCTATAAAAACGAGGTATTACTATTTTAATGCTCATAATTACCTGATTTATTTAGTTATAACTTCAAATAACAATTTTATATAGTCAGGACTTACGCAAAATTTTAGACAATACGCTATCCGTAGAGGGCGAATGCCATTCGCCCCTACTAGATATGGTGCTTATACGTAAGTTCTGATAGTATGTGGAAGGTACCTTGAGATTATACCATGACTCCTGACTACTGAATTTTGACTCCTGACTTATAAACTCCTTACTAATGACTGATATGATAGGATAGTTTGCCCATAGGAAAAAGATAAAAAACATCCCATATTTTATGTCTTCTGATGCTTCTGATGACTCCGTTTCAACTACTTCCACCTCAACACAAGAAGTAAGTACCAACTTACAAGTCAGGTTCAAAACAGAGGAAGGAAAGTTGTTATTACTATTGCCACCAGAATCTAATAATGGTGAGATAGAAAGTCCCACAGCCATGACTTGGACAGAAATTTGGCAACAATTAAAACAACGCCTCAAAGCGGGAGAAAGATTTTGGCAACCAAAAACAGAAGTAGAGCTAATTGCATTTGACCGTCTATTAGATACCCGTCAACTCCAAGAAATAGCCGAAGCTCTTTTAGAAGTAGAACTAAAATTAGAAAGAATTAGCACATCACGTCGTCAGACTGCTGTAGCTGCTGCTACAGTCGGCTATTCTGTGGAACAAAAATCTGCTTTGACTACCCTAAGTCAAACTCCTGTAGAAAAAGTTCAACCTTTAGCTGAACCACTTTATCTACAAATGACGGTACGTTCTGGAGTAGAAATTCGGCATCCAGGTACCATAATAATTGTAGGAGACCTGAATCCAGGTGGTTCTGTAATTGCAGATGGGGATATTCTTGTATGGGGTCGTTTACGGGGAGTAGTCCATGCAGGAGCCAAAGGAAATTCAAAGAGTGTAATTATGACTTTGCAAATGGAACCAACTCTCATTAGGATTGCCGAACAAGTTGCTAGAGGGCCAGAAAAAGCACCAGTCCAATTTTATCCTGAAGTGGCTTATGTAGAAAACCAAGGCATTCGTATTAGCAGAGTTAAAGATTTTGCTAAGATATATCGTTAATGAATTCAGAACTCAGAAGTTAGAAGTCAGAATTTGGCAAAAATAAAATTTTATTGACAAAATTACCCTTTGTATTGTAAGAAAAATTGACCATATACAATTACTTAATGTCTAAGAGCTTATGAGCAGAATTATTGTGATTACTTCTGGTAAAGGTGGAGTGGGAAAAACTACCTGCACAGCAAACCTGGGAATGGCTTTAGCTCAACAAGGTCGCCGAGTCGCAGTAATTGATGCAGATTTCGGTTTGAGAAATTTGGACTTACTTCTGGGTTTAGAAAATAGAATTGTCTATACAGCAGTGGAAGTTTTAGCAGGAGAATGTCGCCTTGAGCAAGCAATAGTTAGGGATAAACGACAACCCCGTTTATCTCTTTTACCGGCGGCTCAAAACCGCATGAAAGAGGCAGTTAGTCCCCAACAAATGCAGGAATTAGTCAATATGTTGATGCCCAAATATGAATATATTTTGATTGACTCTCCTGCTGGAATTGAACAGGGTTTCCAGAATGCGATCGCGCCAGCCAAAGAAGCTATAATTGTTACAACCCCAGAAATATCTGCAGTTCGTGATGCAGATAGAGTAATTGGACTCCTAGAAGCAAACAACGTCAGGAATATTCATCTAATAGTTAATCGAATTAGACCCCAGATGGTACAAGCTGATGAAATGATGTCTGTACAAGATGTAGAGGAAATACTCGCTATTCCACTTATGGGAGTTATTCCAGATGACGAAAAAGTAATTGTATCTACTAACCGAGGAGAACCTTTAGTATTAGCAGAAAATATTTCTCAAGCAGGTTCAGAATTTAATAATATTGCTCGTCGTTTGGATGGAGAAAAAGTAGAGTTTGTAGACTTGAACCCCCCACCGGAAAACTTTTTTACTTGGCTGCGTAAAGTATTGTCATCTAAAGTTATTTAATTCTTGAAAATCTTACCTCAACCTACGTAATAAATGAACTATTGAGTTAAAAATAAGCTAATGCTAAATGAAATTATAGAAAAACTTTTTTCTAGAAATACTCCTAATAGTCGTGAAGAAGTTAAACGTCGTCTCAAATTGGTTATTGCCCATGACCGTGCCGATATCAATCCAGAATTAATTGAAGCAATGAGAAAAGAAATTATGGAAGTAGTATCTCGTTATGTCGAAATAGATGATAGCGATTCAGAATTTTTGTTAGAAAATAATCAAAGAGCTACTGCTTTAGTGGCCAATTTACCTATTAGACGTATTAGGGCCAAACCCAATACTGATGATAGTGATGATAGTAATGATAGTTAAGTCAATTTACAACTTTTTAAAAAAAGACGTTATTTTTAGACGTCTTAGTTAGTATCCCAAAGTAGTTAAAATTCAAGGAACCAAGATACCGATATTTAAAGAAAAGCTATCTCCATAAATACTAGAATATCTCTATATGGGAGTTTATGAAAAAGAAGAACTTACACTTGTAAAGCATCTGCTTGATGAAAATGATATTGTCATGGAGCTAGCTACAGATATAGGTTTATTATCTAGCTATTATGCCAAAATCATTGGCTCCAAAAGAGTTTTTACCTACGAGGCTAATCCTGCTTTAGAAGATTATATTTGTCAAACATATCAACTTAATAATGTGGCTCCTAATTTGAAAATTTGCCTTTGAGGAGAGCAAGCAGGAGAAAAAACATTTTATGTAAATGAAAGTTTTTGGGCTTCATCAACTATCAGAATAAATCCTAGCAATAAGTCTATTCAAGTTCCTGTTAAGTCTTTTAATGAAGAAGTCTACAAAATTAATCCTACTTTTCTCATTCTGGATATAGAAGGTGGAGAATATGACTTATTGCAATTTGCGGATTTTCATACAATTAAAAAAATTGTGATTGAATTACATCCCCATTTCTTCGGACAAGAAAAGCTTGATTTTGTTATTTCTAGGTTAAAAGATGCCGGTTTTAATGTTAATAAAAAACTCTCTTTTACTAAGCAATTATTGTTGCAAAGAGATTAATACAGTACCCACCGCTATTATTGCTTAAACAACTAGAGATCCAGGAAACATCAAATATAATTTAGACTGACTTTTATTCCTAAAGCCCTAATGACAAAATATTATAACATTGTTAAGACTTACGCAGAAACCGGGTTGATGAACCAAATTTCCTGGTTTAAACAACAATAATCAGGGCAATCAACCCGGTTTCTTGGTTGGGGAAGCTTAATTCCTGATTGTTTTTGACACATAGCAATCCTCCGCATATTCGTGTCAAAAATCTTCCTACTTTTTGGAAATAGGTTTAGAGGCAACGGGCAATCAGCAAGAGTTTCGGAATTTCTTCCTAGTTTGAGAATTATTACAACCTATTTAGGATTGCTATATATCTTAAAATTAAAATTTGTTTTTGATATTTGACAGAAATAAAATAAAGTAATATATCCCATTAATCCCTTACCATACAGAAAATTCCTGAGCAAAATAATTAATATCATCCTGGATGAACACTTCAGTGATAATCTAAAAAATGACCGGAAAATTGGGTTTTCACCCTAGCCCTTTTATTTAGGGGAACTAAGTTTTTCCTAATCATTTGAAAGTCCCCTATTTGTCCGGGAAAAGCGGAAAGTAAATGGGAAACCCACCAATTTCGGATAAGTCAATAATTACAGATAGGTATATGGTAAGCACCGCAGAAAAAACAAACGTAGGATATATTACTCAAATTATCGGTCCAGTTGTAGATGCTAAATTTCCAAGTGGAAATCTTCCAGAAATCTACAACGCCTTGACAATTACAGGCCAAAACGAAGCAGGACAAGACGTGTCCGTGACCTGTGAAGTCCAGCAACTTCTGGGTGACAACCAAGTTAGAGCTGTGGCCATGAGTGCGACAGATGGCCTAGTCCGTGGCATGGAAGTAGTGGATACCCGTGCTGCAATTAGTGTACCTGTAGGAAACGCCACCCTTGGTAGAATATTTAATGTTGTGGGTGAACCTGTAGACGAATTAGGTCCAGTTGGAACCGAGGACAAATTCCCTATTCACCGTCAAGCTCCTAAACTTGTAGAGCTAGAAACTAAGCCTTCCGTATTTGAAACAGGTATTAAAGTTGTAGATTTACTTGCACCTTACCGTCGTGGTGGAAAAATTGGTCTATTTGGTGGTGCGGGTGTAGGTAAAACCGTTATCATCATGGAATTAATCAATAACATTGCTAAAGCTCACGGTGGAGTATCTGTTTTTGGTGGTGTGGGAGAGCGGACTCGTGAAGGTAATGACCTTTACAATGAGATGATTGAGTCCGGCGTGATTAATCCAGACAACCTCAGCGATTCTAAAGTGGCTTTAGTTTATGGTCAGATGAACGAACCACCAGGAGCTAGGATGCGTGTTGGTTTGTCAGCTTTGACAATGGCCGAATATTTCCGGGATGTTAGTAAGCAAGACGTACTCCTATTCATTGATAATATTTTCCGATTTGTACAAGCTGGTTCTGAAGTATCTGCTCTTTTAGGAAGAATGCCTTCTGCTGTGGGATATCAACCTACCCTTGGTACAGAAATGGGTGAGTTGCAAGAACGAATTACATCCACAAAAGAAGGTTCCATTACTTCTATTCAAGCTGTGTATGTACCTGCGGATGACTTGACAGATCCTGCCCCTGCTACTACTTTTGCTCACCTAGATGCTACTACAGTATTATCTAGGGGTCTCGCTTCTAAGGGTATTTATCCAGCAGTTGACCCCTTAAATTCTACATCTACTATGTTGCAACCAAGTGTAGTTGGTGATGACCACTATGGTGTTGCTCGTTCAGTACAATCTACTCTACAAAGGTATAAAGAACTTCAAGATATTATCGCCATTCTTGGTTTAGATGAATTATCAGAAGATGACCGTCTAGTTGTAGCTCGTGCTCGTAAGATTGAGCGCTTCTTATCACAGCCATTCTTTGTAGCAGAAGTTTTTACTGGTTCTCCTGGTCAATATGTGAAGTTGGAAGATACCATGAAAGGCTTCAAAATGATTTTATCTGGTGAACTTGACGATTTACCAGAGCAAGCTTTCTACATGGTGGGTGATATTGAACAGGTAAAAGCTAAAGCTGAAAAAATTAAGGCTGAAGCATAGTCATATTTGCTCTGTTATTTGTCAGCTAGCAAATAAATGTTGACAAAAAAATAAGGTCTCAAGACTCCCCTTGAAGGAGACCAAAAAAAATAGGTAGTCCTGCATAGTAATGGTATACAGGGAAAAGGAATAGCGGCACGGGAGCAAGATCCTCCCACTGCCTTACCTTATAACTAATGTAATGGCAATGCACGACCATTACAATGCACCACCACCAAAAAATAAACTTCAGTTATTAGTACCTCTGGCTTTCCTGCGGAATGCTGCGCAAACAAACAGAGGTACTGATAACTGTTAATTGTTAACTGATAACTGATAACTGAAATGACATTAACTGTGCGTGTAATAGCTCCCGACAAAACAGTTTGGGACTCAGAAGCTCAAGAAGTAATTCTACCTAGTACAACAGGTCAATTAGGAATTTTAAGTGGACACGCTCCACTTTTAACCGCTCTTGATACAGGTGTAATGCGAGTTCGTGCTGAAAAGGATTGGATGCCGATCGCTCTGATGGGTGGTTTTGCTGAAGTAGAAGCAGATGAAGTAACTATACTTGTTAATGGTGCTGAAAGAGGAGATGATATTGACAAGGAAGCGGCTCGTTCAGCTTATGAGGAAGCTGAAAAACGTCTGCAAACCGCTGAAAGTGGCGATAATCTTCAAGAAAAGATTCAAGCTCAAAAAACCATAAAGCGAGCCAGAGCACGTCTACAAGCGGCTGGTGCATGACTATATTTTAGAATCCCTGGCAATTTCCTGAAAATAGTGTTACAATCAAAGCTGAAAAACGTCTGAAAACTGAGTATCGCGTTATCTAGATCCCGACTTTGAGTCATCCCTAATGGTTGCCGAGTCAAGAAAAAGAAAGCGCAAAATAAATACTCATTTCAATTGGCCATAAATCAGTCAAAAAATAGCGCTTTGGGGATATTCTTCAAAGCATTGCGAGATACCGCCAGTTTTGATAGTTCTGCTATCACACTGCTATGAACGCTTTTCCGGACTTTTGCCGGGAATTGCCGGGCTTGATGTATCTGGAACAGTTAACTAAAGTCCTACTTCTGTTAATAGGGACTGCATTTCCTCCCAAGTCAGTCCCTCTTTAATATAAATAGGTACTTCTGGATTGTAGGGACTAGCAAGTAGATCGACACTAATAATTTTAGCTGTTTCTGACAAGACAGGTATATCTGGGTTAAAATCAGTAGGCCGCATCAGAGAACTCGAAAAACCTTTAAAGATAGCTATTTCATCTGGTTGTTCATCAATTAGTACCTTAACTATTAATACTTGATTTGGTCGTTTAATTGTGTATTGTTCCAAACGATGAGCAATGTTATTATTCATTTTTTATTTATAGGTAGGGCTTGCTGATTAAATCTAAAAGTTTTTATTTATCAATGCTTTAGCCTTCTTTTGGTCGAAAAAAGTACCAAATTTTTAGCTCTTCATGGCTTTGTTGTAATAGCCATAGAACATCCGTTCCGCTTTTCGGTTGTCCCCGATATGAAAGGTGAACCTAGTGGCAGCTATATCACCTTCTTTCAGATTATTGATGCGTTATTCATTTATTGGCCAATAGTTAAATAGCTCAAAGCCTTTACTGGTAATAGTTTCAGCTTTTTTTTATCAAAGAAAGAAAAGATTGATGCGTTATTCATTTATTGGCCAATAGTTGAATAGCTAAAAGCCTTTACTGGTAATAGTTTCAGCTTTTTTTTATCAAAGAAAGAAAAGATTGATGCGTTATTCATTTATTGGCCAATAGTTGAATAACTAAAAGCCTTTACTGGTAATAGTTTCAGCCTTTTTTTTTATCAAAGAAAGAAAAGATTGATGTTTGATTTATTTAGATGTTTGATTTATTTATTAGACAATAGTTGTAGAAGTACGAAGTAAATATGCTAGACTATTGTGCGGTAGCTATATGTTTTCATACAACAAAGCCGCTCTTCATGCTCAACAAAGTTAGGATTTTGAGCAAGAGTTGGGGAAAATTTTAAGGGACAATGCTGACTCCTACTTCGTCTATAATTCCCATTTCTCCTGACTTCCCCTCCTGGGAGGGGTTAGGGGTGGGTTGACTCCTACCCTTACCAAAAGATTTTATTCAGGAACCCTAGGTAAAATATCTTGTTAAAATAAAATAAGCGTAAATATAAATATAGAGGAAATATACTATGGCACCTTCTTGAAAACTAGACAGAGCTAGACATTTGCCATCGGTGAGTGCAAATGATTTCATTATTCACCCATTTCAATGTGTACTGGCACAGAAAGTTGATGTTCCGCCCATAAACTATGGGTTAGGATTCCCTCAAGGGTTTTCCTCCACTGAAAAAGTTGAGTCCTCTGGACACGATGTAGTTTAATAAAACTAGCAACTCGCCTCCAATGACTCCAATCATGTTTGTTGACATCCTCCGGTCTCAACAAACATTTGGGGATTTTTTCTGATAAATTTAACGCTCTACGGCCAATTACTAAAGCTGCAGCAGTACCGCTATTCAGGCCATACTTAGCCATATAATTAATCATTCCAATTAGACTGGTAAAAGCTGGATTAACTTTAATTAATTCAACTCCAAATCTTCTACAACGTGACTCTAAAGTTTCTCTAAATATTCCTGTAGATAATAAGACAAGCATCTGATTGTAAACTTTACTTTCTTCACTCATCTTGGCCTTTTTCTTGCTAAAGTCCAGAGACTCAATGGCAATAGCACATTCAAAAAATTCTGCTAATTTCACAACACGACAAACAATATTTCTCATGGATGCTTGTCGTTGTCCTGTAGTTTGATTTTTCCATTTATACGGGATTTCTTCTAAATATTCAATATTTCCATCCCACTTCACATAAGTAACTGAAATTGATTCCGCATTAAAGTCAATACCTATACAACCATTTTTTCTAGTATGAACTACTGGTATTTCTGGTACATAAGTAGAAAGATGTATATACCAATTGTCTTGTTTATGTTCCCTGCGAAAAATAGAAATTGTGATTGGTTTTAAATTGTTTATGGCATAATCTAAGTCTGTTGCTCTATATTTGCCATTCCTATCTGAAACACTAAATTCTAGCTGTATTTTCTGACCATATTTGTCTTGTAATGGTCTAGGTAGTTGAACTTGTAATTGATATTTACCATCCTTTTGTAATGGAAAAACTTTGAGCATAGTTCCACCGCCTGGCTGAGATTTTCCTACACAGAAAAACCTGCCTGAGCGTTTTTTACTCCAATAATCACTCCATTCATTTCGGGTTTTATATCCATTTTCTGCTAAATTATGTTGAGCATTAAATAATTTCTGTGAACCAAAACAAATATGTAAACGTTCTGTATTTTTTAATTGCTTTAATTTTCGTTTCAGACTAGCTATTTTCTGAATTTTACTCTTTAAACCTAGTAATTGATGAAAAAATTTATTTCTGGCTTTTAGGTGTGGAAAACCTTTTTTTGTTGCTAATTTTAATGTTTTTTCTAGTTTAGTGATGAGTTTTTTTGTCGCAGTTGTTTTGGCTTTGATTTGTAACTCTAATTTATAAATTAGGTTTTTTTTAGCTGTTTTTAATTGGTTTAAACATTGAGTTGCTTCAGTAGCGATTGAGTCAGCCCATGCCCATTGAATGTTAAACTTTTTCATCAGACGCTTTTCTACTGAAGATTCTGATAATTTCTCAGTTTGCATCCAGTTAACAGCAGAACGTTTCCAGGATTCATATAATCCTCCGAGTTCTTCAAATACAGGATGGTATTCAATTTTAGCTTCTATTCCTGTCAAGGAACCGTGAGATTTGGTCATTACTTACATTGAATTACTCTACTCAAGAGTAGCAGAGCTTGTCTCAGGGTGTCAATAATATTTGCTATAGCTTTGACCTTTTCTCAAGTTTTGAGAAAAGGTTCCTAATTTTTGTACCTTGCCATTGTGTCATATCCTAGACATTTTGTAGATGTTTGTCTAGGATAGTCTATATTTTTGGGTTTTAGCAAGCAACAGATTAAATGCTTGACTGGTTAGCTTCAAGTGTTTCTGAAATGCGTGGAAGTATGACAGAAATGCGTGAAAGTATCGCAGAAGTTCGGGATAGTGTAGACGGTTTAAGAGTTACATCTCAAGCTTTACTTCAGTTAGCAGCACAAAATCAGCGAGACATGGAATTACTCCAACAATGTCAAGCAGAAAACGATCAAAGATTTAACATTCTGTTAGAAGAAGTGCGTCATTTGAATCCTCGTTTGGACGAAAAGGAAGGGTCATTTCAGTTATCAGTTATCAGTGAACCTCCGACTGAAGTCGGAGGCTTGAAATACTGAATTAAAATTTTTTCATCCCCTTAAAAGGGGAGGCTTTAGACCTCATTTTTTGGTAATTTAAGCTCCTCTAAAAATGTTAAATTAATTTAATCCAGATACTTAATAAAGTTAATTTCCTGTAGCCGATCGCCCTTGTCTCTGTAATTTAACCAAAATAAAATAGCACAGAAAAATTGTATAAATTATTAATCCAGAAAACCCTAAAAAACCTATAAATTCTTGAGGCCAATCTGGGTGAAAAATTTGTTTAAATAACCAGGGTGGATCTAACCAAACATTACAAGAAGGATCGCTTAGTAATTCATTGCGGGATTTAAAAGCACAAAGCACAAATGGAATTTGAATTATTACTCCGAAGAGATTATAAATAGTAACAGCCCAACGCCAAGAAGTCAAGCTGGCCTTGAGAGGGGAATTTCGTAACTCTCTGATTTCCTCATTCAAATCTACCCAAAACCACAAAGCTACAGGAATTAAAAATCTAGCTATTAATGATGTTAAAAAACTGATAGGTATTGCTGCAATCATTAAGTAAACTGTGATTGCTAATAAACTAGCAACTCGCCAATAAATAATCAACAAGTGTTGAATAGCTTCAGATTTTTTTACAAAAGCCCAAATCAATAGATATAGGGGTAATACCACAGTAAATAAGACTGCTAATCTATAGTCCATCCAGACCCAAGTCTCTAATCCAGATATAATGGCTATGGGTAAAAAACTCAACATAATTAATCATTTATCAAAATTACTTAAGATTCTATATATTTTAGCTTCTATGTAGCTAAGAAAGAATTTGGTACGACATAAACTGATCATGAATCAAGAGCGCAGAAATGTTTTTATGACTGTTCCCTATTCCCTGCTATAATATATTAAGATGAACTATAAATTAAAGATATTAAAGATATATCAATTATCATTAATTAGACATAATAAAAATCTTTTTCTCTCACGCGCGAGATATATTTTTACCGAATAATTAATAATTAAATAATTAAATAAAAATCATTAAATAATTCAGGTTAAAAGGGGACGCTTTTAAGGAGAAAAAAATAAATTTTGTTTCTTTTAGTCAATCCTCTCCTTTTTAGGGAGAGGTAATTATCCATTATCCATTAATGAACTCCTTCCCGTTATTTCCTACTCCACCTAAATTATTCACGCTCTGAGTTTAATTTAATTTAAAAGCAAGCAACTGTATCAAAAAGTAAAAGATTTCAGTTGCTTACCTACTGAACATAATTATTGAATCAACTACGTTTTAATGAAGTCTATTAAATTAGTTAATTCTAGTTAGTTTTAGTTATCGTGTATTTTACACTCGGCAGCATCAGGATTATCATCGCAATAATTTTGAAAGGGAGTTTTAGGATTTTCCTCTTTTTGATGAGAAGCTTCAGCTTGAAGTTCTTCTACCGAATCCCAAGCTGCTGCACATTCTTTAGAATTAGCACCAGAAATATCACAAGTTTTACGGGCTTCGTCGCGCTCTTGTTCAATTTTGTCTTGAATGTTTTGAGTCATAGTTTTTTTTAATTTTGATTTACTACCTACAGATTTACAGACTTTTAGGATATTATTCCTAACTATAACACCTTAAACAGGGGCTAGGAATTGAAAAAAAATAAAGAAACAAGGTCAAACGATGCTTCCTTCCCTAATTATATAGGTTTTTATAGCTCATTAACCAAAGGATCTCGATCTTTTAAGATTTGCCGAGCAATAATCAAATCATCAGACTATTAAATGTTAAGTGTCCAATGTCCAATTTGCTCAACAATAGTTAATATATTAACATACCTTATAATATGATAATATGGCTCAAATTGCCATTTATTTCGATAAGTAAAAATTATTAAATAAATTCAAAAATATAGAAAAACTCAGAGTAGTTCTATAAGTATTTAGAGACTTAAGATATCACTAAATCTAAAAAATGGTATAGAGAGTAGGGATGTTGTATGTAACTTTCATAGGGAATAGGGAAAAAATACACAGCTATCATTAAATAGTGATGAAATATAACTAAAATACAGCTAGTCTTATATAGAAGTTACTTAAGCAAAATCATAGGTTTCCTATTAACTAGAAATGTCAATTTATAATTATGTTTATTCATTAATATTTTTTTGTTGAAAAACACTCTCTAAGAGATTGAATATATCAAGAAATATAAAAAACAAGATAGGGAATAGAGAATAGCCTCAGAGAAAGTTATTTGTATCTTATTAATTTACCAGAACTTTAAGGAATATAAATTCTGATACCCATGCGCCTACAGACTGGTTTCAATCTATAATCTGATTCCAGTTTGAAGATTTAGTTGCTCAACAAATCTGTTATATATGATGAATTTAATATTAAGGTAAGCATTCAACTCAAGCGCAGTTAGCTATTAGCAAATAATGAATAATTCCTGATCAGGTTAAAGGAGCTTATACCAAATTCAGGGATATGGAGTTACATCTTAATTTCATAAATAAATGTTGGCTACAAATATTGGTACTATTTCTAGTAGTCAATAGTTAATAGTGAGTAGTCAGCTAGAAATAGCTCTCCTATTCCATTTTTTTACCCTGAAACAATTTTATCTTAGTAAATATACATCTGACTTCAAGCATTTTAGTTGATAAAATTATTGGTAACATTCTTTTTTCATGTTTGGTATTATATTTTTGTGGGAATTAGGTGACAGGAAATAGGCATAAAACTTTCAGAGTTTTTATTGATTTTCGGATTCTTAACAAATCCTGCACGAGTTGGTGAAATGTTGAATAAATAGTTGAATAAATATAAGTATTATTTTGGGGAATTGGTATGAGTTATATTTGAGTATAGTCTGATAATAACCTGAGTTTTCAAAGTGTTTAATTTTCCCATAGTCTGTCAATTTCAGCATAAAACAGATGTGTTGGTTGAATAATATTTCTCTCAACTAATTTCATAAATCAAGGAGTTAAAATTATATTAGGATTAGAGCAGTTCGGAATTTTTATGACTATTTAGTCTGGAACTCTCAGGCAATTTCATTTCGCATACTATAAATAGATCGTCGAGATTTATTAAATTTTGTCAGATATTTAGTAGCTATGCTTGTACAAATCAACGAAGATATTTGACATAATTTGACTACATAAGACTATATTTATGTATAACTTTTATGATACTTGGGAATCTTAGGAATATATCAGTTTGATTCTACATAGTGGTCATTGGTCAGCCGAGTAATATATTTTACTATAAGTTGAGCTGGATACATAACCAGGGATGTCCCAGACGGCCCTCCTTTGCCAAGAGAGTACGGGACTGGCCTTCAGATTCTTAAATCATGTCTACCTGGTTAGTGATCAAAAAACTCACTCTATCCCTTGTTCCCGTGCCTCTACCCCCTATTCCCTATTCCCTATTCGCAATTATTTAACTGAAATATTAACATTAGGAAAGATAATCATAATTTATAAGGAGCGTCAAACAGATGCGGTGGTCAAACTTTCTATCAACCCGTCCATCATTAGAAGCAGCAGTCAAAGAAGTAGCAGAAAAAAGTTTAGAATCATTAGGAACTACAGCAGATTTAGGACTGGTATTTATTTCATCAGCTTTTACCAGTGAATATCCACGAGTCATGCCCCTGCTAAAAGAACATCTACCAGAAACAGTTATAATAGGCTGTGGTGGTGGCGGTATTGTTGGTATGAATGAGTATGGAAAACCAGAGGAGGTAGAACAACAGACGGCCATTAGTCTTAGTTTGGCACATTTGCCAGAAGTAACAGTTAAAGCTTTTCATATATCAGCAGGACAACTACCAGACTTGGACAGTTCTCCAGACCGCTGGTGTAATCTTATTGGGGTACCTACCGCAGACGAACCTCAATTTATTATTCTTGGCGATCCATTTTCTGGTAAAATTAATGACCTGCTTCAAGGACTAGATTATGCTTATCCTAATTCTCCCAAGGTGGGAGGATTAGCTAGTAGTGGAGTCAATGGTCAAAATGCCGGACTCTTTTGTGAAAATCGCCTCTACCAAGAAGGAACTGTAGGTGTCTCTCTATCTGGTAATATAATTTTAGAAACAATAGTAGCTCAGGGTTGTCGCCCTATCGGCCAACCTTATCGGGTTACGGAAGGAGAACGTAATATAGTTTTAGAATTAGAAGAATTAGTTAGTTCGGATCAAATAGTTAGTAATGGTATTAAACAGTCTCCGTTAGCAGCACTACAAAATTTAGTACAAAATCTCAACGAAAAAGATCGAAAGTTAGCAGAAAATTCCCTATTTGTCGGTATAGTTAGAGACGAATTTAAACAAAACTTGGAACAAGGAGACTTTTTAATCCGTAATTTAATTGGGGTAGATCCTAAAGCAGGAGCGATCGCTATAGGTGATAAAGTGAGAACTGGCCAAAGAATTCAATTTCATTTACGAGATGCCCATACTTCAGCAGAAGATTTAGAAATATTACTACAGCGCTATCGAAGAGAAGTTGCTTTGGAGACTAAAGATACAAATAATGCTGCTGCTTTAATGTTTTCTTGTTTGGGACGTGGGGAAGGATTATATGGTAAACCTAATTTTGATTCTAGATTATTTAGTAGTTATTTGGATATCCCCATAAGTGGGTTTTTCTGTAATGGTGAAATTGGCCCTGTAGGTAGTAGCACATTTTTACATGGTTATACCTCTGTATTTGGTATCATAAATATTAAACACAAATATAGTTTTATGTAGTTAAATATAGTCTTCTGTCGAAAGAAATTTGGGCGAATATTGACATAATCTAACAATGTCTGTGATAATAGAAGATTAAATAACCTCAAAAGTCAATGATCTGATTTCAATAGGGTGAAATTCCTCGACTGACACGCTACCTCTAGACACATAAGAACATAAGTCTAAGCCTCTGTATTATGACCAAGTAGAAATTGAATCAGGGAGATAATTAAAAAAGAGGAAAAGAAAAATTAGTCTCAAATGTATTTAGACCATTGGATAGAGAAGCCGGTGCGTTGGGTGGGTCTCCCGACAGTCACGCAACTGGCGTGGTGTTGTAGTGCCTCCTGCGGAGGATCTACGCTAACACCCAGTTAAGGTAAAACTTGGAAAATAAAATTATATCATATTTGACTATATTTTTATCAACTATTTGTCGTCAACCTTCTTGAAGGAACAGGGAGTAAATTTGAAAGTTTGATAATGCTCTAATAGTAATGACGACTGCAAGAACTGCTGCTTGAATTAGCTTAAAAACATTGACTATAGTAGACAAATATATACAGAATGTCTATGTTTTTACGCCATCAATCTTTGTTATTATGTATGTCTGCTAAGACCAGAGGATTTTAGCAACAATTATAGAGTGTTTGAAACTAGACTTTTCATGTATGATGAAAACCTCAGAGCAAGTCCTCAACTCAAGGTGTTTGATCAGAACATTAATCTTCTTTGCCAGTAGACTTATGGACGGGTGAGCAGGAATTTCGCTCTTAGTCACCGATGAAGAGCGTGTCTAGGATTGTCTAGATTTTTAGAAGGTGATAATGAGTTGAGAGTCAAAAGTCTATACTTATCGCTTTTGACTTTACTACTTTTCACAATTGAGATTCTCATCCGGACTTTGAGCATTTTGCCCTGTCGCCGACATGAAACACTGCAAGACATGAAAAGCGTTTCTTTGGCATAGTAAAGCATAGCTTAGGAAAGCTCCTCTGAAATAGGCAGACTCAGAGATTCCTAATAAGCTTGAGCTGCTTCGATGGATTGAAATTTTTTATGGCGCTGCTACCTCGACGGTAGTCCTACGCTTCTCTCTACATCCGTTTAATGTCTGAGATTGCCGATTTGCAACAATAATACTATAGCATATTTATTCTCACTTAATCAATGAAAAAATCCCCTGCTTATGGGCCAAGGTTACTTTATTTTCACTAGAGAAAAAAAGGAGGAGAGGGGTGGGAAGTGTCGGAAGTGTCGGAAGTGTCGGAAGTGTCGGAAGTGTCGGAAGTGTCGGAAGCACAGGAGCTTAACAAAATATAGGGTTGTAAATATTCTCTGACGACAAAGAATTAGCAATGCGCTTATGGGCGAGACACCTACCCTAATTTTTCGGTAAAAATCACTAGACATCTCGGAAAAATATGTAGACTTTTTGTAAAAGTCAGGAAAAGGGAACAGGAGAAGATATTTTCAGTAAAAATGTACATAAAATGATTTTATCAGGAAATTTTACAACTCTATTTGATGGTAAATAAAGGGCAAGTTTATTTTCTGGAGATGTGTACTAACTATTTAAAAGGCGTTGTATATTTGAGGGATGATAATTAAATTTGCATCCATCTGAAACTTTTGATTGATCAGATAAAATTTTTGGATACATATCAAAATCATCCCTTGATAATGCAACGCCTAAAACCAACACACTTACTGCCAAAGCTTAGATAGAGAGAATAAGAAATAAAAGTATTATACATTATAAAAAAGTCAAAAAAAGTTGATTTTGATATTGGTAATATACCACTACGAAAAAGTGTTAGGATATTGATAAAATTGAAATCCTTTAGATCAAGTAGTTTTTACTTAAGCTGAATGTTTAAAGCTATAGGTTAAATAATTTACTTAGACAAATAGAGCAATTTTATTGCAATAGTAATGTGGCATTATTATCAATACTATTAGTGGCATTAAAACTTTGAAAATATCGCCGGATTTCAGGTGGAAAATTAGGAAAGTCCAAAACAGCATCCCCATTCGCAATATCAGCCCAAAAATAACGCAGACTAGGAGCAAGTTGGGCAGCAAATTCTGGCGATAAATTTAAAGGAGGGTTAGTCAAAAGTTTAGACATAAAACGAAAAGAGCGATCGCCAATCCAGTCGCGAGAAACATCACTTAGATTTGGCAAGTTAGGTAAAGAATTAACCCGATAACTCTCAATTTTTAAAGATTGTTTACCACTTGCATCAGTCATAAAATCTACTATCCGATAAGGATGAGGATAAGTAACTAAAGAACCAGTTGTAATTTCATAAATTCCTTGATATTGAGCAACATCCTGAACATGAAGATGACCAGTAAATATAAGCTTAACACCTGCAGATTGGAGAATATATAACAATTCTGCTTTATTTTCTAACATATAACGACGACCAAGAGAGTTATTAGATTGATCTGGCAAATGTTCAATTACATTATGATGTAGCATGACTATTACTAATTCATCTTCAGCAGTGGTTAAAATTTGTTTTAGCCAATCTAATTGTTCTTCTTCTAAACCACCAGTATATTCTTGTTTACCTGAGGTATCAAACTGATTAGAATTAAGCCCAATTATTCGCAATCCAGGCAAGACTTGTTCGCTATAATATAATCTTTGTTGATAATCATATCCACAATGATGATAATAACTGGGAAAATCTGCTGCACCAATAGAATAATCATTGGCAAATTTTACAGGTATATCGTGATTGCCAGGAACTACATATACAGGATAGGGAAGTTCAGCTAATTTTTTACTTACCCAAGTATGATTTTCTGGTTCACCATCTTGAGTTAAGTCTCCAGGTAGTAGTAAAAAATCAATATCTAGTTTACTTAAATTTTCAAGTACCAATTCCAAAGCAGGGATACTAACTTCTACTAAATGAAAACGATGTTTTGATTCAGAAATAGTATGAGGAAGAGCAATATGTAAGTCACTAGCAACAGCAAATCTAAAATTTAAAGCCATGGAAAAAGTCCTCTGGAAGTTAGGCTAAATCAATTGTTAATTATTTTTCTAGATTTCCATTTTATTTCAAAATCAACTATAAATTATGCTAGCCTCTATAACATTATAAGATAGGGGTAGGAGTGCTGGGCTAGCAGTGTTAGTCTGTGGAGCAATCCTAAGACCAAAAAGAGGTTCCCTTGGAGGCAGGTGCTGTGAAGCAGAAAGCTCCTATCAGTGATGTTAGGGAATCCTACGTTGTCGCGTCAGCGCAATGTCGGGAGGATGAGGAGCATAAATCCCCATTGTCGCCTACAGTGTCCACAATTCATTGGGTAAGGAATTTTTAACCAATTGATTTTGGAGACAAAATTGCCGTCTCCTGACTTCTTATTCAAAGATATGGCCTTAACGAAGTCTGTAGGGGCGAACGGCAGTTCGCCCCTACAGAAGTTGTTTTTGTAACGGGGATTTGAGCAACGCTCCAAAAACGTTTCGCCGATCAAGGTGCATTTGCGCGACCCAATCCTGTTTGATAAATCAAAACTTTTGCTAATCTATAATATACAGCGGTTTTCATTTCAGTAGACCATAGTAGGGACTAAGCATGGTTAGTCTCTACAGGGTTTTGGTTATGGGGATGTGGTTCATCAAGAGCGAAAAGTTCTGTAAAGTATTTGTTTGCCAAAAATATAGATAATTAAAGGTATTGTGGAAACAAAATATAGGAGTCGCCAGAGCGATTAGGACATTCTCGCTCCTCTCAAATATACTTATGTTATGGCTGGAAAAAATTTATTTTGACTTCTGACTTCTGAATTTTAACTTCTGACTTATGCTATAGTTGACGTTCAGGGGTGATAACATTAAAATTAGGATAGAAACAATAAGGCAGTCTGTAGACTCTAGGTAAAAGCAATGCCAGAAGCCGAACTTCCTGGAAACGAGCATTTAACAGAAATCAACGATCCAGTAAATCAAGAAAAACTGGACCAGAATAATGAACTGGACGAAAAAGAACAAAATCTCAGTCCAGAATTACAAACATCCCCAGAAGATGATGAGTGGGAAACCGTTAATTTTCCTAATGCTATTAGTGTAGATTCAATTCCAGTTTTAGAAACAACTTCAGGAGACCCACAAGATTTAATATTACCCAATCAAGACCAAATTGACAGAAAGTCCCAAGAAGTTCCAGAACTTCCAGAAGTTCCAGTGGTCTTAACAAAAGACTCTACCGAAGAACTAGAATCTGCAACTATCATGGAAGCCTTACATGATTGTAACCGGGAACTGGTAAATAGAGTTACAGAATTAGAAACAGCCTTAGAAGAATGTCAAAAAACTCTAGAAAATCAAGAAAAGTTGCTAGAAGAAAGAACTAGAGAATTAGCAGGTACTCAACAGCAAGTAACTCGTCTATTTTATAAGTTGGAATTGTGTAATCAAATTATTCAGCGTCAGGAAGTTTTAGTCGAATCTCTAACAGATCAATGGGAAAAGAGCGAACAACATCAGGCACAAATGGAAAGAGAATGTGCTTTAACAAAACAATCTTACAACCAACAAAGTTATCATCTCAAAGAATTAGAAAATAGTTGCCAAGAGTTACGCTCAAGACTATACCGCCAACAACAACAAACTCTTCAGTTTAAAACAGCTTTAGAAAGAAGTTTAGAAATGCCGGGGAGAATAGATATGGTAAATCAATCAACAGAAAAACCTATAGAATTATCTCCAGTTAGAGCATCTCAAGTAAGTTCTAAATCTGAACCTTCAAAACAACAGAATCCTTTCATTCAGGATAATACGAAAATATTACCTCTGCTCAATTCGGAACCAGTTAAACCTTGGTCTCCACAGACAAAAAAACAGCAAAAAGAAGAATCTATTCTTGAAAAGAAAGAAGCAACTATTCCTAAGATTAATTTAGGTAAAACATTAGAGATACCCCAAGGTTTTACAAGACCACAACAAGCATCACCATCAGAAGAAAATACTCCTGAGAATGACCTTTTTCCTGAAGTCAACGAAAGTACATTAAATCCTACCCTACCCTCATTTAGTAAGATAAGTGAAGTTTCTGATTATGAATTAGTAAACAAAACATCGCAAAAAGATGTTTTAGAAAAAGATATTTTAGAAAATACGGAAGCAGCAGAGTATGTAGTTATAGAAAATGATTTAACTAAAGAACAAAGTAAATCTCAAGAAGTAGAAATATTGGCAGAAAATCAGGTTATAGCAGAACCTAAAAAAGTAGAGAAATTTCCAGAAGAACCAAATATAGAGATTAAACACGAACGCATATCATGGAATATATCTACAGGAAAGTGGAATGTTTTTGAGTATCAACCTGAAGCAAAAACAGAAATAAATTCCGAAATATATGCAGAAGAATTTTCTGAAGTTGCAGAGGAAGTTCAGGAAGATGCTGAACAAACAACGCCAGTAAGTAGTAAGTTAGATTTACCAACTTGGAGTCCAGTTGTATTTGAGTCTGAACCTTTTGAGGAAGATCAAGAGGATGTGGTGTCAGAAGCGCCACAAAAACAGCGCCTATCATTAGGAGCGATAGATTTGCCTAACTTTCCCAAAATTCCTATTGATGATCAACCATCGGTAGTGAATAGTTAATATTTAGTCAGGAAAGATTTGAGTGTTTTGATTTGGGTTTCATGTTAGGTAGTGTGTCGTTAAAAGCATTGCTTTTCTGTAGAAAATTTAAGTTAAACTTTTCTACATTAAGTAATAGGTAAAATGTTTCAACAATTAATTATTAATTGTTAATTATTATTACCTCTCCTTGAAAAGAATAGGATTTACTAATCATGAAAATTTTTTCTTGTTTCTCCTTTAAAGGAGAGGTTTTAAACCTTAATTATTCGGTAACTTAATTTTAATAAAGGGAATGAATGGGAGACAGAGAACTCTATGTTATAGAAGCTATTTGGTATCTTTGCCTGGGATTAAATTTTTGAGTGACGAGTCGTTTTTGGAATAGAGGCAATACAGGAAAAGGATTGAAAAATAATCCCCTATTCTCTTTTTAGATTAGAATCAAATTTTTCCATCCATCACTCCTTATGGGAAAACCACCAACATTTGCATTTTCTGAAGCTCCTGAAAAAAAATTGCGCGTCAAAGGATTTTCGGCTCCATCCTCGTCAAAATTGTGATATGATAAAAACTATAAGGGCTCGTTCGCCCGTGCGCATGATTTTTTATTCAACTAAATTTTCTGGCTGAGAGACTACTAAATATTCAGACATTTTCCCCAGGAGTAATACCCCAAATCTTGTCATTTTGTGAAGCACCCTGCTGGTTTTTCCCTCATCAAATCTTTCCAGCCATCGCTCCTGATCGGAAAACCACCAACATTTGCATTTTCTGAAGCTCCTGAAAAAAAAATTGCGCGTCAAAGGATTTTCGGCTCCATCCTCGTCAAAATTGTGATATGATAAAAACTATAAGGGGTCGCTCGCCCCTACGTATGACTTTTTATTCAACTAAATTTTCTGGCTGAGAGACCACTAAATATTCAGACATTTTCCCCAGGAGTAATACCCCAAATCTTGTCATTTTGTGAAGCACCCATAAATGCTAGTTTTTCCCTCATCAAATCTTTCCAGCCATCGCTCCTGATCGGAAAACCACCAACATTTGCATTTTCTGAAGCTCCTGAAAAAAAAATTGCGCGTCAAAGGATTTTCGGCTCCATCCTCGTCAAAATTGTGATATGATAAAAACTATAAGGGTTTGCTCGCCCATACGCATGATTTTTTATTCAACAAAAGATAGTGTAGTTTCGAGCGCGATAGAACTCCGTCTTCTGACTTCTGACTTTGTTAACACGCTTAGTATTACCTTTCCCCCGCTTCAATTGCAGAATTAGCCATTTTTGCTAAAGTATCTCCTTCAATTTCAGGACTTTGACCAACACCTTTAAAAGCCATGCGATAAAATACTTCTTTATATTCCCAACCAATAATTGGAGGCGCACAAGATGCAGCACAAGTTAAAGGTCTAAAATATCCTTTAATGTTTTGCACTAAACTCAATTCTCTACTAAATTCATCTTCTAAAGATTTACCTCCCTTTTCGGCACTGATATAACCAATTAAACAAGCATTACCAGTACAATTAGATTCAAAAGCCAAAGTAATTTCATAACCATTACTTGTACCTTTACCCTCAACATAAATCTTTCTATCTGTACCTGTAATTAATAATTGAGTAGGTAGTAAAATTGGTACTTGAGTTTGTTCTTTGATTTGTGGCAAAATTTCTTGTAATTCTGCTGCGACTGGTGTGGAATTTTGAGTTGCTAATACATTATTGGGGAGATTAATTGGATGATTAAATACTGTAAGCATTGGTTGTGAATAATCCCAAAATATTATTAGACTGCCTAGTAAAAATGTGCTTTTAAAAAGACTAAAGATAGACATAATTCAGATTCTACTTACTTTAAAATTTTGACTTTATTGACCGAAAAATTAAGGTTTAAAGCCTCTCCTTTCAAGGAAAAAAAAATCCTTTGAACCGCTCTTCTTATTCTTAAGAAGAGGTAATTAGGGTTTGCTGATTAAATTTTAAAGCATTGAAAGATAAAGGTTTTAGCCGTTTTAGATATTGAAAAAGTACAAGGTTTTTGCTACGCAAGAGCTGCATAAAGTTAGAATGAAAGGGTTGACGCGAGGTAGAAAAATCAAGGGATAATTCTTCCTTCTGCCTCCTCGCTCATTCCTTACTTTTCCTGTCTCCTGTCTCCTGTCTCCTGACTCCTACCCTCACCCATAAGCCTTTTTCAGCAAGCCCTAATTATTAATTATTAATTATTAATTGTTAATTATTAATTATTGACTGTATACTTTTAAATATTTTAAATACTTTCCTTGGTTAAATAGGTTAAATACTTCTTAATTTTCTTACTTTTTACTCTTGACCTTTGATTTTTGACTTTCTTTTTGTTTTTTCTTGGCTGCTTTTTCAGCTTTTTTAGCAGCTTTTTCCGCAGCTATTTTTGCTAACCTTTCTGCCTCTTTTTCTTCCTCTAGTTTATCTAGATAATAATGATAGTCTCCTAAGTAAGGATAAAATTCACCATCCCGAATTTCCACAATTTTGTTAGCAACTTGAGAGATAAAATAACGGTCGTGGGAAACAATAATTACAGTTCCATCATAATTTTGTAGAGCTGATTCCAACATTTCCTTTGCTGGAATATCTAGATGATTTGTCGGTTCATCTAGTAACATAAAATTTCCTGGTTTTAGGAGCATTTTTGCTAAAGCTAAACGAGCTTTTTCTCCACCACTCAAAGCAGCTACTTTTTTAAATACCGTATCGCCACTAAACAAGAAATTACCAAGTAAAGTTCTTACTTCCTCATTTTTCCAATCAGGTACTTCATCATGGATAGTTTCCATCACAGTTTTTGTTAAGTCTAAAGCTTCCGCTTGGTTTTGCTCAAAATAACTAGGTATAACATTGTATTTGCCTAATTCGACTGTACCTTCCGTGGGTTTTTCTAATCCCATAATCATCCGCAGTAAAGTAGATTTCCCACAACCATTCGGTCCTAAAAAAGCAATTCTATCTCCCCTTTCTATTTCTAAATTTGCTCCTAAAAAGAGAATTTTATCGTCATAAGTATGAACTAAATCTTTAATTATTGCTACATCTCTACCACTACGAGGTGCAGGGGGAAAATGGAAAGTTAAAGTTTTTAATCCTGCTGTAGGAGCTTCTATAACTTCTATTTTTTCTAACAGTTTTTCTCGGCTTTTTGCCTGGGTACTACGAGTAGCACTAGCACGAAAGCGTTCGACAAAAGCTTGTTGCTTTTCTATTTCTTTTTGTTGTCGTTCATAAGTGCTAAGTTGTGCAGCTTGATTTTCAATTTTTTGTTCCAAATAAGCTGAATAGTTACCTAAATAAGTAGTAGAAACTCCTCTTTCCGTTTCCACAATTTGAGTACAAAGGCGGTCAAGAAATTCTCGATCATGGGAAACTACAACCATAGGAGTTATTAAATTTCTTAAATAATTTTCTAACCACTCAATTGTTTCTAAATCTAAATGGTTAGTCGGTTCGTCTAAGAGTAAGATATCTGGATTTTGCAAAAGAATTTTTCCTAAACTCATCCGCATTTTCCAACCACCACTAAAAGCACTAACTAAGCGATCGCCATCCTCAGACTCAAACCCCATTTCTGGCAATATTTTTTCAATTTCTGCATCTAACCCATAACCATTTAAAGCTTCAAATTGTCGTTGTAAACGGTCTAATTTATGAATAAGTTCATCTAATTTTTCTGGAGTAGCAGTTTCCATTTCTCGTTGTATTTGTAGAAGAGATTCGTGAGTTTTATTAGCTTCTGTAAATACCGTCCAAAACTCCTCTCTAACTGTACGATTAGGATTTACTTCAAATTCTTGAGTTAGATAAGCAATGTGTAAACTTGCAGGGCGAATAACTTCTCCAGAAGTAGGTTCCATTTCCCCAGTAATAATTTTTAATTGAGTTGATTTTCCTGCTCCATTAACACCAACTAAACCAATACGATCGCCTGGTTTAACTTCCCAGTTAACATCTTTGAGAACAACACCTGTAGGATATATTTTACTTATATGTTCTAATCTCAGCATTTCTAATTTATCTCCTAGTTAGGTTAACAGCAAGTTAAGTTTTTTTCGGGCCAAACTATTAATATTGACTCTCAAGCATTATATATCTTAACAAATTTTAACTAGATTTTCTATCTCAATTTTTTGCTAGTTTTGAATATTAGTTAAAGTTCTGAGATTTTGACATTTTTGGGAATAGTTAATTTTTAAAATTCATCATCAATATATCAAGACAATTATTTCTCCTATAGAAAAGCAACAATACTAAATTTTGAAAGTTTTGTAAGATATTTTTCAACAACATAGTGTTATATGGAATCCAGTAGTATTGATATAATTAGATAGTTAATTAGAAGTCAAGAGTCAAGAGTCAGGAGGGGATAGAATTTAGAAAAATTTGCTAATAGCTGAAGATGAAACATTTTTTTATATCATAGTTAGTGGATTTGATATTAGAAACTGTTTGTAAAATAAGTCTTAAGAGAGTTGTTGAGTGACTAAAATCTCAAAGTCAAAGGTACTTCAAGAGATTCAAATTTGGTAGATTAAGAGGTGGAAAGGTATATATATTCCCTTGATTTTAACTCTTCAATACTTGTATTGATTTCTTCCTCCCTATTCCCTATTCCCTATTCCCTATTCCCAGTTAAGAGTTAAGTGTTCCCTGTTCCCTATCTCCTTTTTATATTTCCTGATACATTCAGTCTCTTATACCAGTTTAATAAATGTTTACTGCTTAGGAGTCGGGTAGAGGAGGCATCAGATTAACTAAGTATAGGAAAACAGATTTATAAAAAATAGCTTAAATATCATTTTTTAGATTTAATATCCCTTTTTAGTCAAAGAAAAATAGTCGTGTAAAGTCTTTTAATTCTCCTTATTAATACCATTTCTAAATAGTAATGCTATATTTGGTTACCGCCAAATAAAGGTTGAAACCCTCTCCTTTCAAGGAGAAAAAATTCCTTTTAAGCAATCCTTCTATTACAGAATAAGTAATTATTAATTATTAATTATTACTTATTAATTATTAATTATTAATTATTGAATAGCTTGCGATAAATGAGATTTGCGATAAGTAGGTAGGTCTAATTAAATGTAAAAAAAAATGTAGCGGCAGGTTATAAGAAAGTCTGGATATTTCCAATGTAGTGCATTAAACTCGCCCTCAGCTTGTTGCGTTTATTTATGCTCACCTACTTATTCATAAGTATCTTTTTTTAAAAAAGTTCTGCTACACTTATAACCTTGATTTTCAGAACTCATAAACCTCTCAAATATAGCAACATTTAGTAGTCGAGAAAAAGTAATAATTTAGACTGGAAGAAGAGAATAGAGAACAAAAAAGCACCCACATACATTGTTTGAAAATAATACTCTTTACTTACATAGTTGACTTATCTTCTAAATATCGCTACTTGTAAACCACTACCCAGAATTTTTGATAATTAGCTTTATCTCAAAAATGTGTCTCAATTAATTCACAAAAAAAAAGCTGTTTGCGCAGCATGACAAATAGAAATATTGACCGCTAATAAATGAATACTTACAATTAGTGAGAAGAGGGAAGAACAAAAAATACTATATCTCAATTAATATCATACACCACTAGAACAGACTAAAAATTTATCCAGTAAAATCAAAAAATTTTAGTCATTATATTGCTTAGATATATTGAAAAATTTTAGTTATTTTATTCTTACTTATAAACCTTTCTTACTTTTATATACTTCCAGAGATTCTTGAAGCACATCCTTCAGTTCTTGAGGAGAACAAGGCTTAGTTACACATTTAAAAATATCAGCTTGTTGTATCTGATCAACTTCAGAATTTATTTGTTCTTCCCCATAACCACTTAACAAAATCCGAATAGTATCAGGAAAGCGATCTTTTGTTTTTCTGAGAAATTGAATACCCGTCATATCTGGCATACTTTGGTCAGAAATAATTATAGCCATTTCCCCTTCAGATTCGAGAATTTCCATAGCTAAACTAGCATTTTCTGCCCTAAACACTTGAAATTGACGTCTAAAAGTCCGATAGAGTAAATCTAAATTATTAGGTTCATCATCAACAACCATTAACTTAAGTTTTTTCGACATTGTTAAAATTTTAGCAATTTCTATCTAAGGAACAATTTTTTACAAAATTAGCATTATACAAATTTTAGTATTTATACTTACAAATTGTTGATTGTTCTTTTTACCTAATTTTATTTCTTGTTTCCAATTATAATATCATGTCTGGTAGCATCGGAGCGTGTATAGAATTAAGTCATAACTAGAATAAACCCTTCAGCATAAGTACCTTCTGCCCTCTGCCTTCCTTCCAGCAAAGTATTTAAGTATTCAAGCGGACATGATATAACCTACTACCTTCCGATCAATTGAACTATATTACTTTACTAAATTAAATTAGTTTTTTAATCAACACAAGTTTTTTTTAACAAAGGAAATAATCTCCTCAAAGCAAAGGCCACTGTCCGGTTGTGGACTAAGTTAGTAAACTTTCCAGTTTGTTCTTTTTCTTGGCCTTGAGACTGACTATTCAACTTGGCCTTATGTTCCTCAAATTTGGCCTGCACTTCTAGGCCAACTTGAGAGATCAATCTTTTCTTTGCCACAGTTGTGCGACTCCAATTATATAGTTCAATTTTGGCAATAGAAGAACCACTACTACTAAAACTTTCAACTTGACCACTTGACCTTTCCTCAAGGCCCAAACCTAACCGACGCTTAAAAGCTCCTTCTGATTCAAACCGAGACAAAGGATAGCATCGAACGAGCAATATAGCTCTAACCATTAACCCAAAACTACGGAGTGATAATTTTTCCGTTCGCTTTCCTTGATGGAAAATCGAAGAATTTCACGCCAGAATCAAGCAGTTAACAGGAATAAAATGCAAGTCAATGTCGTAGGCGCAAAAATTCAAAAAAACATAAAAGCTTGCGCTATGTTGGTCTGGAGTCCTGACAAAAGTAGCTGACATTTTTGGAAAAACTATTGATCAACTCAAGCATCAATTACTATCTAAATATAAGCGGATCTGAACTCAAACATCCTAGAATAAAAATGACGGCTATTTAAGTTTTTATCAATAGACATCTCCAGAAAATAAACTTGCCCTTTATTTACCATAAGCTAGAGTTGTAAAATTTGCTAATAAAATCATTTTCTGTACATTTTTACTGAAAATCTCTTCCTTCCAGTTATATCATGTCCGGTTGAACAGTGATAAATAAATAACTACGGAGGAGTCAGGAGTCAGGAGTCAGGAGTCAGGAGGGAAGAAAGAAGGAAGAGGAAGAATAGGAGAAGAAGAAGAAAGTTTTTTTATAACTAATTATCCGGACATGATATTAAGTGTTCCCTACTTTGACAAAAAGTCTACATATTTTTCACCCCTATGTCTAATAGAGAAAGGCTAAGAAATACTCGGCGATCGCTGAAAAAATTATAGCGTTTCGCTACGCGACATGAAAAGCTGAAGCTCTACGTCAGCAATCGCTCTGTTTGCCATGCTCTATATATAGTGTCCTTGGGTAAGTCCTGATAATATAATTGGTAAAATTGACAAATTATAACTTTTCCTTTTTTCCTTCTGCCAAAGGTAAGCTATCACTAATATCATGTCCGGATCAGAGCGTGATAGAACGACCTTCCGCTTACGCAACCAAAAAACTTTCTCTTCTTTATAGCTTAAAATTCCCTCCTCTTCCCTCCTGACTCCTGTACAGGCGATTCGCTTGCTCGCCCCTACGACTCCTGACTCCTCCATTTTTATTTATAACTATTCAACCGGACATGATATAACTATCAATATCAAGTCGGTGGGTGTTTAGCAGTTGACTTTCCCACCTATATTAAGAAAAATCTGTAGCTAAAACTGCTATTTGCGACAAAAAAATTAGTTACACTATAAAAAGGTAAATTTCTAGCTAAGACAAAAACTTAACAGTAAGTGGATTATAATGCTGACACAAATAGTTCGTCCCATGGTTCGGACCCAAGTTCGGTTATTAGCAAACTGCCACTCAACCCGTCTAACATTAATTCATACTATTGCTAAATGGCTAGGTTTTTTGGGAGTAAAAGCAGAAGTAACTGAACTTGACGCTGGTCTAGATAAAAAAATAACTATTTCCTTAACTGTAGAAAAACCAGAATCTTGCGATACTCAAGATTGGCAAAAAATTGTTGATGGTGTAAAGCAAGAAGAAAATCAAAATAATTCCCAAGAATTAACTACAACTGAACCTATCGAAAACATGACAACCAAGCAACAAGGAAAATTGCAAAGGTTGATAGCTTATGTTATTCAAGCAGGAGACCCAGATCGGGAAGTTAAATGGGAAGAAATATATCCTAATTTGCAACAATTAGGATTACATGAAGAGATATTGCAAGGAATTCGTTCTGCAGTTAGAGTTCCTCAATGTATTGATTTATTAGTTGAAGAATTAGAGCCAGATGTAGCTGCTATTGCTCTACCTTTGGCGATTAATATTGCTCTTTTTGATCAGCAAGTCAACTCATCTGAAAATTATGCTTTAAGTTCGTTATTACAAGTAATGAAACAACCGACTACGGTTAAAACAAATGTACCCAAAAAAACTTTTAAGCATAAATTATATTGGCTACTAACTTCAGTTATTCCTAGATATTAATTCATGGTTAATAGACATATCCAGAAAGTAAATAAACCTTTTCTCACACCTCTGTAGGGATGTTTCATGGAATATCCCTACATTCTTTTTCATGTCTATAGCTAATATCAAATCCTCTTGCTCAGTAAGTTGGGAGGTTCTAAAAGAGGCAGAAACTCACTCCTAGTGCCGCTACGCGGAAGTCAAAATTCAAAATTCAAAATTCATGCATTATTGGTTAGTAATATCATGTCCGGATAAGAGCGTGATAAAAAAACTTGCTCCTCTTTATACCTTAAAACTTCCTCTTATTCCCTCCTATCTCCTGTCTCCTGTCTCCTGACTCCTCCATTTTTATTTATAACTATTCAACCGGACATGATATAATACCATTTCTCTGTAACAATGCGCTTAATAATTCTTACCAAAACCTGAATTTTACTGATAGCTATTATCTTTATCAGGACTTACGCAGAACCACTATATATAGTAAGGGCGAATGCCATTCGCCCCTACAGGTGGCGTCTAATTTCGTATTTTGCGTAAGTCCTGTTTATATTAAGCGCAACATCAGGTCGAAATGGTATAAGGATTTTAGGATTTTGTAACTGATCAGTTATATAATGTCCGCTTGAATACTTATACTTTCGTGGAAGGAAGGCAGAGAGTAGAAGTCAGAGTGCAGAAGGGTTTTTTCCTATTATGATTTAATTTTATACACAAACGATGCTACTGGACATGATATTATTTCTGCCATCCTACACTAGGGATTGGGTTTGGAGACCAAACCCCTACGAGGCAGAAATTCACTCCTAGGGTTTGGGTTTGGAGACCAAACCCCTACGAGGCAGAAATTCACTCCTAGGGATTGGGTTTGGAGACCAAACCCCTACGGGCAGAAATTTTACTAATACTAACGGATTTGATATCATACCAATTTTAAAAAAGAATGTTATGAATAATAATCAGCAGTATTAAAATACTTGAGCTGATAGCTGAATGCTTACAAATTAAATAGTCAAAACAATCTTACCAACCATAGAACCTGCTTCTAAAATTCGATGCGCTTCTATAGCATCATCTAAAGCAAAAGTTCTATTCACATAAATCTTAAGTTTTTCTTGGTCAAATAACCGCCCACATTGCTGCAAAATTTTAGCTTGGTCTTCTTGAGCTTCCATCAATCCTTTCATCATTGGAGTTAACATTAATTCCAACCCTATTCGCAGATTTCTTTGCCTAGCAATTTTCAAATTTCCCAAGCTATAATTTGGCTCTAAAATTGTTACTAAATCACCGTAAACTTTCACTGCCGGAATAGTGTCATAAAAAACCTTACCACCAACAGTATCAAAAGCTAAATCTACCCCTTCTCCATTCGTCCAATCTAAAATAGCTTCCACAAAATCTTCATGTTTAAAAATTGCTAAATCTGTTCCCAAACTTTTAACAAAATCGGCTTTTTCTTCCGAACTAATAGTAGTAGCAACCTCAGCACCTTGTAACTTTGCCAATTGTATAGCTATATGACCAACACCACCAGCACCACCATGAATCAAAACCTTTCTACCAGGTTGTAACTTTCCGCGATCGTACAAAGATTCCCAAGCAGTAATTAAAACTAACGGTGCAGCAGCAGCTTCAACAAAGCTTAAAGAACTCGGTTTTTGGGCTACAAATCTTTCATCAACAACGGCTAATTCTGCATAATTTCCAGGAGTAGCTCCGATACCACTATTACAAAAATAAACTTCATCTCCCACTTGAAACTTTTCTACATTTTTGCCAATAGCTTCCACAATACCCGCTCCATCACATCCTAAAATAGCTGGCATTTTATCTGGGTAAAAAGTGCCACGAGTTCGTAATTTTGTATCAATAGGATTTACCCCAGCAGCTTTCAAACGGACTAATATTTCTCGATTATTTTCAATTATAGGGTCAGCAACCTGCTGTATTTGTAAAACTTCTGGTGTTCCTGGTGATGTCATTAAAACTGCTTTCATAATTGTTTTTTTTCCTGATATTAATTATTTTGGTAAAAAGTATAAATCTACATCAATTTCTGCATTTAGTGTAGCAGCTTTATCAACAATATCTTTATCAAAATGAATTGCAGGTCTTTCGTCACCTTTGACATAAATTACACAATTAATTTCTGCAAAATGCCTTTTACAGATATCGATTAAAGGTAGTCACCCTGGTTGTAACTGCTCAAAAACAGATTTAATATGGTCATTTATACAGGACTTACGCAAAATAAGACACCATATGTAGTGGCGATTCGCGAATCGCCACTACATAGATATGGTGGTTCTGCGTCAGTCCTGTCAATCTGAAAATCAAAGGGGATAACAAGAATCAACCCAGTGCGAGCATCTTGCTCGCGTGGGTGTACCTCTGATAACTGATAACTGAAATTACATAGTCAAAGACTGTGAGTTAGTTTCAATCAACTTTGCCAAATCTTGTAAGAAAGCAGCAGCATCAGCACCATAAATAATCCGATGATCGCAAGTAATATTCACTTGCATTTGTCGCTTAATCCCGATCATACCATCATTAGTTGCCACGACTTGAGGTTGAGATGCGCCGATCGCTAAAATCGAACCTTGACCAGGTGGTAAAATAGCATCAAACGTATTTACCCCAAACATTCCTAAATTAGAAATAGTAAAAGTTCCAGTGCTGTATTCATCCGGTTGCAACTGTTTTGCCCGCGCCCTATCTACCAAACCTTTCCAAGTGCGAGACAAAGAATAAATATCCATCTTGTCAGCATTTTGCAATACTGGTGTAATCAAACCACCATCTGGCATTGCCACCGCCACTGCAATATTAATCCCAGAAGGATACTGAATACCTTGCTCCACATAAGCAGCATTGAGCAAAGGATGTTTTTGTAAAGTCATTGCGACTGCTTTTGCCAAAATAGCACTCATAGTCACACCCTTAGACTTAATCTGTTTGTACAACCCATCTAAATTATCGGTGGCGATCGTGTAACTAACATGGAAAGTAGGCACAGATAAACTGACCATCATATTCCGCACCACTGCATTTTGCAGAGTATTCATCGGCACAACTTGCCCAGGAGTGACTGGAGCAGGAGGTGCAGGTGGTGGTGGAGCAGGAATAGATGGTTGCGGAGCAGTAGGAGTAGGGGTCTTCACTGGTGCAGCTACGGTCGCTGGAGTACGACCTGCTGCTGTTTCCACATCCTCGGCCACAATACGACCGTGAGGACCAGTACCTTTGAGGGTACTCAAATTTACTTTCAAGTCTTTGGCCAGTTTTTTGGCACGAGGGGAAGCAATAATCCGTCCATTACGACGACTGCCATTATCTTGGATTTCTGTGGTGGTAGAAATGGGAGCTGTAGCAACAGCAGTTGCCGAACTAGAAGCAGCAGCAGGTTCTTTCTTTGCTGTAGTTCCACCTTGCTGTTTTGCCTGCTCAATTTCTGCCTCTGTTTCGGCCAACAAACCAATAGTAGACCCAACTGGAGCGACATCTCCTGCTTCTACAAGAATCGTGGCCAAATATCCAGAATAGAAGGATTCTACATCCATATCTGCTTTGTCTGATTCAACCACTAGGACTGTTTCGCCTTTTTCCACCCAATCACCGGAGGATTTTTGCCAAGAAACGATTTTACCCTCTGTCATAGTAGAACTAAGGGCGGGCATAAATATTTCGTTAATCATGTTAGTTTTCCGTTGTTGTTTTTTGTTGACAAGAAGAAAGGGTTCAATAATTAATAATTAATAATTAACAATTAATAATTACCTCTTCTTTTTAAGAATAGGATTGGTTCAGAGGAACTTTTTTTCTTTTTTTTATCCCTGAATGGAGAGGCTTTAAACCTTAATTTTTCGGTAGAAATCTCTCCTCTTCAGGGGTTTGGCTATCGCAAAAAAATTAGAATAAAAATGCCCTGCTTTTCCCCTTCTCCCCACACTTCCCACACTCCCCACACTCCCCACACTTCCTATTCCCTAAAAAATTTAAACCTCACCCCGGACTTCTTCAATTACCCCATCTCGAAGCAGAATTTCTACTTGCATTTTTTTGATCAAATTATCTCCAATATCCGCAGTAAAGACACTTTCAATTTGACCTTGACTAACTTGTTGTTCTAATTCTAATGTTTGTACTTGTTGTAATTGTTGTAGAGCCTGATTTTTCTGCTCCAAAAGTTCATTTTTCTTTTGGTTTACCTGCAATTGAATATTTTCTATTTGCTGTTGTACTTGAGGACCTGGAGGCTGTACGCTTTGCTTTTGAATTTCAGAAATTGCCTTTTGCCCTTGCATTTCTAGCTGTTGTAATTGGCTATCTAAATTATTAATTTGAGCTTGCAATTGTTGTTGAGCTTCTTCTTTCCAGCGTGGTGTAACGACTACCTTAACATTAATCGCTCGCTTTAGAAGTAATTGTGTTTGAGAATACTCCATAAAATTTTTCTTGTTAGTTTGTTTTGTGTCTACAAATATGGGTAAAAAATTTGATTTTAGATGATTTAGAGGAAAATTTAACTAGCTATAGCAAAAGGCATTTATGCTGAGGGCATCCCCCCTACCCCCCTTAACAAGCTATCCCTTATAAGGAACTCTTAACACCCTTGTGGGAGGGTGGGGAGGAGGGGGAGGAGGGGGAGGAGGGGGAGGAAGAATTCTGTCTACAGTCTTCACTCCAGCGTGTCTAATTCAATACATTTTTCTCCCGAAAAAACCGAACCCAGATATACCCATAACTTGTCAATAATGCCCAAATTTTATGTTAAGAAAGATGTTTATAAAGCATAGCTTTCAAAGGGGGGGCAGAAGGAACTGAGTTTTAGGCTTTTTATAGGTCCTAACCTTTGCTTCGACTGCTATATTAGCTTTTAGCATTCAGCTATTAGCTTTTTGAACTTGGGTTAAAATCTCCTTCTAAACGTTAAAAAACCCTTACTGGTTCTTTAAAATCTAAAATCAAAAATTACCAATAATAATTAATCAAACATTCTGTCGATCATATCGCGGTAATGCTCTGTGACAACAGGACGCTTAATCTTCATAGTTTGGGTCATCATTCCATTCTCTATCGTAAATGGCTCCAAAATCAAGTTAAATGGGCCAATACGGTCATCAGGCCGATATCCAGGGCGATTTTTTACCTCTCGATTCAATTCTTGACGGAACAATTCTTGAAGTGCTTGACCTTTCCAGTCAATCTCTGGTTGAGACTCTGAAGGATTCCCTTGAGCAACCTGAGCTTCTACTGCCTCAACATTTGGTACTATCAAAGCACCCAAATATTTTTGGTCTTGCCCCACCAACATAATTTGGTCTATATATTGACTACGGGCACAAGCATCTTCAATAGGCTGAGGTTCAATATTTTCCCCATTAGTCAAAACAATTGTATCTTTTGCCCGGCCTGTTAATACCAAATCATTCTCAGGAGTCATCCAACCAATATCACCAGTATTAAACCAACCCTCTGAGTCAATAGCTTTTTTGGTCGCTTCAGGATTTTGATAATAACCCACCATAATTTGTGGCCCCCGTGCTAAAACTATTCCTTTCTCTCCAGGAGGTAAAGTTTTACCACTTTCTGGGTCAACTATTTTAATCTCAGTTCCTGGAAGAGGTCTTCCCGCAGACCCCCGCAGATTTTCCCAATGGTGTCGGGCGGTCAAAACTGGGGAAGTTTCCGTTAAACCATATCCGACTAATAAATCTATACCAACTATTTGAAAGAAATTTTCTAAGTGCATTGCTAGGGAACCACCCCCACTTACGGCAAATTTTAACCGACCTCCTGTAGCTTGACGGATTTTTTGATAAACAATTTTTTCTCCCAAAATATGAAGAGGTAATAATAACCAACTTTTTAAGGTTGCTAGGAATTTCTCAGACTGAGACGGTTTGTCAAGTTGCAAAATTAACCCTTGACTAATACGCCTAGCTGTGATGTATTGCTGACTTATACTGAAGAAAAAGTTGGCTAATTTTTGTTTACTTGCTGGTTGTTCCCTGAGCTGTTTTTGTACTCCGTCATAAATTAATTCCCAAACCCTGGGTACACAGAAGACGTAGTGGGGTTTGTATTCTTGGAAATCTTTTTTCAAATAACGCTTATTCGTATAAATTTGGGTACAACCTTGGGAGAGAGAAAGATATTCTCCTACACGTCCAAAACTATGCCAAGTTGGCAGAATACTCAGGGTAAATTCTCCTGGGTTAGGTTGAATGATTGTGCCAAGCAGGTTGATTTGATACAGCAAGTTGCCGTGGGTTAGCATTACTCCCTTGGGTTTACCTGTAGTCCCGGAAGTGTAGAGTAGGGTAGCTAGAGTTTCCAGATTTTGGTTAATTGGTTTGAGGGTAGTTTCTTCTCCTGTGGCAATAACTTGGGAAAATTTGACCACGGGTAGAGTTTCGTTAGAGTCTGGGTCTTCGTCAGATAGGAGAATAATTAAATGTATAGGTAGGTCTTGTAGGCGATCGCTCAATTTCTCCAACAAGGCCAAGTTTTCTACGACCAAACTAATACTGCCACTATCTTGAAGAATGTAGACCAATTCTTGTATATCTGCAGTCCCGCTTCTAACTACATCTGCTCCACCAGCCATAATAATACCTTGGTCAGCAATCATCCACCGGGGACTATTGTCGGCAAATAAGGCCACTCTAGGAGGTAGGGATGTGGTATTTTCCGTGGAGACAACCCCCAAAGATTGTAAACCAGCAGCAAATTTTTGAATTTGTTGATTTAGTTGTTCGTAGGTAAATTTTACTTCTGGTTTAACGTGGGGATCGTGGAGGGCGGTAGTTCTGCCAAAATATTGGGATGCTAAGGGCCATATTTCCGGGAGAGATTGAACAGAGTCGTAGAGAGTGACTTTTTGGAGATTGGCACGTTCGCGATCGCTCATTTGCCAGGAGTTGGGGGAGGTGGGAGATATGGTCATTGTCTATTTCCTAAAAGTTTTGGTTATAAATCTAGTATCTAAGAATTGTAAGTAAGTTTACTAATTTTCGGGACGATTTTTTAACTTACATATATAGCAAAGTAAGGGAGAGTTAGGACAACTACTGAGAGAATGTTTGTAAAAGGAATATTAAATCCAGGCCTAGGGTGGGGAGGGTGAGGCGGCAATAACGCGTGAATCGTAACCAAAATTTAACTTTCCGCACCCCACCCACCGAACATCAACCACTCTGGCCGTCTTAATCTTTAGTTGTGCATTCAGTCTCTGATGATAAATCTTAGACTAGGAAATGTTTTTCATGCCTGTTCCCAGTTAAGTGTTCCCTTATCACCCCGACTTAACTCCTATATTCGTCGCCTTTTGTCCTTCCTCCCTACTTTACATTTAACCACTCCCCTGCTTTTTAACCGACTTAAAACTACTATAATATATTCGGATGTTTTGTTTAAAAACATTGCTAATTCTTTGACTTCAGCACAACCTTTTTTGCACAAATAATCAATAATTTGCCTGGCTATTGAAAAGTCAACACTTGGTATATTCGATGATGTTCTCTGAGGCCAATAATATTCATCAAGTCTATACAAAAAATCGATCTCTCCTCCTTGAATCCGACACTTATAAGACTTGATATGCCTGGGTTCCCTTTCTTTTCCAGTAATCATTATGGTGGCTGCACAAGCTGCCGGAATTGCTGTAGAACCCCTAAATTTTCCTTCTAATATAGAATCCGGTTATATAGTATATGTTCATTATTAAATCGGACAATCGGACCATCTCCCCCAACAATACACTCTTGTATTCAACTGGATTTGATATTACTCCTTACTCCTTACTCCTTACTCCTTACTCATTACTCATTACTCATTACTCATTACTCCTCAGTAATACGATAACTAATTACCCGGATTCTATATAAGGAGTGATATAGCAATTCCCAAAAAGCGTGAGGTACAAAATTCTTTGGTTTTAGGGAACAGGGAACACTTAACTATTAACTATTAACTGGGAATAGGGAATAGGGAGTAGGGAGTAGGGAATAGGGAATAGGGAATAGGGAGTAGGGAATAGGGAGTAGGGAGTAGGGAATAAGGAGTAGTAATTCTCATTCCGTAGGAATATAAAGAAGAAAAACAACTGTACCTCCGAGAGCTTGGGAAAGGCTATAGGTACTTTTTTTTAAGGTTTCCAAATAATGTTTTCTTGCTTTAATTATTGGAAAAACTAATTTCGGTCAACCTTGATCATCAGTTTGCTAGAGAATATTCTGACGAATTCTGGTCTCTGTCTCGAAACGATTTAGGGTGTTATTATTCAAGAGAACTCGATCCTGATTCGCGTTTGGGGTATGATTCTTATCTGGAGGTTTTTCAAGGGTATTATAAGCGCCGAGAAATTGAATTTCTTGAGGAATTGCTAAGAGAATTTGAAGAGTTACAAGCTTATGAAGAATCAGAGTTGAAGAGTTAGAAAGGGTTGAAGAAATAGATGAAGAAAACTAATATTGATTTGTGCGACAAGTCCTGGAATCCGGTGACAGGATGCAACCAAATTAGCCCTGGGTGTGCTAATTGTTATGCGTTAGAGGTTACGAACAGGAAGCCGAAAAATATGTCTATATTTGTATATACTTAATACGTGGGCACGGAGCACACAGCCTAAAACCCTTGTATTTTATATAGAATCCGGGTAATTAGTTATCGTATTACTGAGGAGTAATGAGTAAGGAGTAAGAAGTAAGGAGTAAGAAGTAAGGAGTAAGAAAGGAAATGAAAATGCATAAATTTTTAAATTCGTCCTTCTAGCAAACACATATTTTAGTTGAGGATTTTTGAATGCGATTACTGTATAACCGGATTTTATATTAGTGAGGGGTGAGGAATTTTATCTCGTGCAATTGTTAAGGATTAAGTATTTCTAATTCTTTGTCCTCAGCAAAATACTTTTTTACTAAGCCATAATTAGTATTCTACTCAACAACAGAAAAATTCAGTAAAACCACGGGTGACATTTTGTACGAGCCTGAAGTATCTTGAATATTAGAAGGCTGGCAATTCCTGCTAGATTATCCCATAACTAAAGCTTTAAATGAGTAATAATTATTACTTGTTGCTCAGAGAATAACTAATCAAGCTGACTATCTAACTCCAAGGGTATATCTACCAATAATCACCCTCTAGGAGAAAGAAAAATGTTAACTGCAGATTCTCAAATTAATCAGAAATTAGAAACACCTAATTTTTTATCCCAAAATCTTGTTTTTATTGATTCGCAAATTGAGGATTATCAATTCTTAGTTTCCGGAATTTCTTCAGGAATCAATGTAATTATTATTCCTCAAAATCAAGACGGAATAGAAGTCATTACAACTTATCTAGAACAATATACTAATTCCCGCCAAACATTAGATACCATTCACATATTTTCCCACGGTAGCCCAGGCAGCTTAAAATTAGGAAATATTTGTCTAGATATCAATAATATTGATCGGTATCGCGACCATTTAAAACAGTGGCAAAATTCTCTTAATTCAAGCTCAGAAATTTTACTTTATGGTTGTAATATCGCAGCAGGAATAGGTGAAAACTTTGTCCAGAAATTACATCAACTAACTAAAGCAAATATTGCAGCTTCAGTTAATCTAACAGGTGCTTATCCTGGAGATTGGAACTTAGAATTTACTACTGGAAAAATTACAGCTTCTAAAGTATTAAAGCCAGAAACAATGGCTAATTATAATGGTACTTTAGCCACTCTTACAGTCGCCAATAATAATGATAGTGGTGCTGGTTCCTTAAGAGAAGCGATCGCCACTGCTCAATCAGGAGATACAATTGAATTTTCTCCCAGTTTAGCTAATCAAACTATTACCCTTACTTCCAGTCAATTAGACATCACAGAAGACATAATCATTGATGCAGTAGATGCACCTGGTTTAACTATTAATGGGAATAACACCCATCGAGTTTTCCAGACAGATCATCAAACAGATGTTACCATCAAAAACTTGACAATTGCTAATGGCAGAACAACTGAATCAGGTTTAGAAGGAAACGGAGGCGGAATTAATACTGGCTTTCAAAGTACCCTAACCGTAGAAAACAGTACGTTTAAAAATAACGTAACCTCTGGACAAGGAGGCGGTGCTATTGCGACGGGACATCAGAGTAATACGACAATTATTAACAGTAAGTTTGATAACAACGATGCTACTGCGGGTGAACATGAAAGAGGTGGTGGTGCAATTGCTACATTTGGTTTTGCAACTCTGACAATTCAAAATAGCGAGTTTACTAATAATAAAGGAATTAACGGTGGTGCCATCAATACTCCTTCCACTGCTTTGACAATAGAAAATTCGACATTTATCAAGAATGACAGCACTGCTGGAGCATTTACACCAACCGGTAACCACGGTTTGGGAGGTGCAATATATACCGATGGAGTTTCTGCCAGTTTCGGGGGCGATAATGGCAGCATTATCATCCGCGATAGTTTGTTTGAAAATAACAAAGGTGCTGGTGGTGGTGGTGCAGCGTTCTTGTTTACTTATCCGGGGGATAATGTAGTAATTGAAGATACTCAGGTTATCAATAATTCTGTAATTTTTAACGACCAGAATTTTGCTGATGGTGGAGGCATCAGAATCGGTACAGGGAAAAGTAGCGCAGGCCGTACCACTCCAGTGCAGCATCAAATTACCAATACTACTTTTGCGGGCAATACTGCGGAGACCCAGGGTGGAGGTTTGTGGGTCCAACAACAACCAGATTTAACCAGAGTCAATGTTGTTAACAGTACCTTTTCCGAGAACAGAACAGAAAGTCCAGATGGTACGGTGGGGCTGGGAGGTGCGATCGCCACTTTATCACCTACGACAATTACCAACACGACAATTACTAACAATTATGCAGCAAATCTGGCAGGTGCTGTTTACACCACGGAGAGTATAGCTCCTGATGTCAGAGTCAGAAATACGATTTTTGATCGCAACACTGCTGGTAATGAATTTGGTATTAGTCAACAAACACACTTTCAATTGACTGACAGGGGAGGTAACTTGCAATTTCCCGCAGTAAATGGCCATGACATATTGGTGACAGCGAATATTGCAATTGGCGATCCTAACTTAGCACATTTGCAAGAGGTTAACGGTTTCTTGGTTCATCCCCTGGAAGATGGTAGTGCCGCTATTGATGCAGGAGTTAATACTGATGCACCCACTACAGACCAGTTAGGCAATACTCGCCCTGTAGATGGCGATAATAATGGTAGTAGCATTACAGATATTGGTGCTGTTGAGTTTATCCCTACATCACCACCAGAAAACTGTATAACTGGCGATAGCTCAGATAACTCACTCAATGGTACATCAGATCATGACTGCATTGATGGTCTTGGTGGCAACGATACTTTAAAAGGCGCTGCTGGTGACGATACTATAAATGGCGGTGATGGTAATGATACCCTAGGTGGAGGTGCGGGTAACGATCAACTTAATGGTGATGCAGGTAATGACTCTCTCACTGGTTGGCGGGGTAATGATATTATTGATGGGGGTGATGGGTTCGACACTCTCCAAGGTGGAGATGATGCTGACACCCTCACAGGAGGTATCGGGAACGACCTACTTAACGGTGGTAATGGGGACGACTTTATAGAAGGAGAGGCAGATGATGACGAACTTAACGGTGGTGATGGTCAAGATACAATTGGTGGCGGTAATGGTCAAGATATTATCAACGGCAATGCAGGTAATGACTCCCTAATTGGTTGGTTGGGTAATGACATTATTGATGGGGGGAATGGTTTTGATACTCTCCAAGGTGGAGATGACGCTGACACCCTGAATGGTGGCAATGATGCGGATACTCTCAACGGAGGTACAGGGAACGACCTACTCAACGGTGGTAGTGGGGACGACTTTATAGAAGGAGAGGCAGGTGATGACGAACTTAACGGTGGTGATGGTCAAGATACACTTGGTGGTGGTAATGGTCAAGATATTATCAACGGCAATGCAGGTAATGACTCCCTCACTGGTTGGATAGGTAATGACATTATTGATGGAGGTGATGGTTTCGACATTCTCCAAGGTGGAGATGATGCTGATACCTTGAATGGTGGCAATGATGCTGATACCCTCAAAGGAGGTAAAGGGAATGACCAACTTAACGGTGATAGTGGGGACGACTTTATAGAAGGTCAGGCAGGTGATGACGAACTTAACGGTGGTGATGGTCAAGATACACTTGGTGGCGGTAATGGTCAAGATATTATCAACGGTAATGCAGGTAATGACTCCCTCACTGGTTGGATAGGTAATGATACTCTGACGGGAGCTACGGGAAATGACATTCTTCAAGGTGGTGATGGTCTAGATATTCTCAATGGCGAACAGGGAACAGATACTTTAACAGGTGGTAGTAATAGCGATCGCTTTATCTTTGATATTGGCAGTCAATTTAATCTGACTGATATTGGTTCAGATATTATTACAGACTTCAATAGTGCTGAGTTAGACAAAATAGTTTTAGATAAAACTACCTTTACCAGTTTAGCTAGTGTAGCTGGGGATGGTTTCAGTGTAGCAGGAGAATTCGCCGTTGTTGATAGTGATGCTGCAGCAGCGACTAGCAGCGCTAAGATAGTTTATAATTCTGCCAATAGTCAACTTTTCTATAACCCTAATGGTGCAACTAGCGGTTTCGGTGATGGAGGTCTGTTTGCAACTTTAGAAAATCAAGCAAACTTGCAAGCTGAAGATTTTGTATTAATAGCATAATAGCACTTTGAAAAAAATCCTACAAAAAGGTGCATCTCAAGCGCAGAAATGGTATGGCGTTACGTACTAGGGAATAGTAAACTGTCAAAAGGTTTTTCGTATAGGGAAATGCTCCGCAAACAAGATTTAGGAATGTCCTAACCTTAATGGGTAGCGCTATATCACCAAAATACTATTTCATATAGAATCCGGTTATATAGTATATGTTCATTATTAAATCGGACAATCGGACCATCTCCCCCAACAATACACTCTTGTATTCAACTGGATTTGATA
>NZ_JAAHHT010000429.1 GCF_010672085.1 Okeania sp. SIO3I5 | reverse complement strand
GAGGAATGGGGTAGGGACGTTGCTTGAGCATTAATGCGTTTTCTTATAGGGAATGCTGCGCTTTCCATGTCGCGTAGCGTTAGCGGAGCGAAAGCGTCAGCAAAACGTCCGTACAGAAGGCAGGAGGAAGATTATCCCTTGATTTTTCTTCCTAAGTCAACCCTTTTATCCTCACTTTATGTAGCTCTTGATTAAGGAAAACCTTGTACTTTTTCAAGTATTGGAAAAGCTCAAACCATGATTAATGTCAATGCTTTTATATTTAATCAGCAGAGCAATAATTAAACAATTAAATAATTAGATAATTCAGGTTTAAAGTCTCCCCAATAAAGGGGAAAAAGCGGTTGTTAACGCAGTTTCCCGAAGGGTGGGATGGATGGGTTATCTAACCATATCCAATCAACCAAGAGAAATAAATCTTTTCATTTTAGTCAATCCTCTCCCTAAAAGGGAGAGGTAATTATCCATTATCTATTATCCATTATCCATTATCCATTATTCATTATCCATTAATGAACTCTTCTATGGTTTTAAATCTAATGATGGGAATTATATCAAGTTCAGTTAAATACTTATCAATAGTAAACAACAAAGAACAAGGAACAAAGGATAAGAATCAAGACTGCCCATTAGGAAGAAACTATGCTTTTTATCGCTAATTATCGGAACATAACATTAATACATTTAGTTAATTTATTTTTGGTAAGCATTCAGCTATATCGCTGTCAGTTCGAGCAAAATAAGATACCACTTTTAAGAATTGGGTTTAAATAAATATAGACTTTAAAGCTAAGGGAGCCTGCTTTTGTAGTAAGATTTAATTATAGCTAAATTAGCTTTTATAAGGCATCAAAAGCAATAGCTGATAGCTGACGGTTGAATGCTTACTATTACTATTTTTGACTATATAGCGCTACGCATTAAGGTTAGGACATTCCTAAATCTTGTTTGCGCAGCATGACCTAGGAAAACCCTTTGACAGTTTACTATTCCCTATTCCCTATTCCCTATTCCCTATTCACGCGTAGCGTAGCGCTATAATAAATTTTTTTTACAGTTATAGATACTGTAACTTTAAACCTTTTTTTAAAATTTTAATATTTTTTTATAAATCTTAATATAATCACATAATACTTAATAATATATTAGGTATAATTGCTAAGATAGTCTAACTAAATTAATTAGGGAGTACATGGAAACAATTGACTGGCAAACTATAATTCCTGCTGGAATGGCAATTACTATCTTTCTTGGAGGAATGCTAATGATGTTTACTAATTTTTGGACTGATGGACTTTATCAAAAGCAAAAAAAGAAAAAATAAAAAGCGGAATCCTTACGTTTTGATATTACACTCCAATAAAAGTACATAATCCAAGTATTCAGCAGTCAGCTATCAGCTATAAGTTATTAACTTATTATTACAGGAAGGAGGAATTAGTCTTCAACGAGAATTAAAAGTTATCTTTGCCTAGCATTCCACAGGAAAGAAAGAAATCATCAGCTAATCTTAGTAGTTGTTTGATTTTTTCAAAACTTTAATGCTGAATCCTAATAGCTGAATGCTTACTACAAAATTAATCAACCATAAAGAGAAATTTATAAGATGTTCGACTTCAATAACATAATCGAATTTTCACACCTATATTGTGTAGCAATTTGTGGATTGCTAGTACCTATGAATGTATTAGCAAGTTTACAGCCAATAATTTTTACAATCCTCCATCGACGGAAAAAGGAAATTAACTTAATGGCATTAGTAGCCAGTTTTTACGCTTTAATGATTATCCTTCATGTTGTAAGTTGGTTTATTGTAGGAGTAGTTAGAATTCAAACATTTATTCTTTTGTGGTTTGCTAGTTGTTGTTTAATTACAAATATTTGGGCAGTTGTTCATGGTTCTAGCATGAGAGTAACTATTAAATTTTTACAACAGTTTATAGTTAAACTTCTTAAGAGTCTAAATTTCCAGAATCAACAGATTATTTCAGAAGTAAAATAGGATTTTTAGCACAATAGTGTAGAGATTAGTCTAAGTTTTTTTTCAGCAAAACATAAAGAACTAAAACAGTCTTCAGGGAGTTTAGGAAATTCTCGCTCCTATCAAATTTATCACAGCAAAAATTTAACTTCTGAATTCTTCAGGGAGTTTAGGAAATTCTCGCTCCTATCAAATTTATCACAGCAAGAATTTAACTTCTGAATTGTGAATTTTTAATTCTCAATTCACAATTCAGGGTTCTAGCATGAGAGTAACTATTCAATTTTTACAACAGTTTATAGTTAAACATCTTAAGAATCTAACTTTCCCAAATCAACAGATTATTCCAGAAGAAAAATCGGATTTTTGACAGAATAGTGTAGGGATTAGTCTAAGTTTTTTTTAGCAAAACATAAAGAACTAAAGCAGTATTCAGGAAGTTGAGGAAATTCTCGATCCTATCAAATTATAGTTAAACTTCTTAAGAGTATAGCTTTCCCGAATCAACAGATTATTCCAGAAGAAAAATCGGATTTTTAGCACAATAGTGTAGAGATTAGTCTAAGTTTTTTCAGCAAAACATAAAGAACTAAAGCAGTATTCAGGGAGTTGAGGAAATTCTCTATCCTATCAAATTATAGTTAAACTTCTTAAGAGTCTAACTTTCCCGAATCAACAGATTATTCCAGAAGAAAAATCGAATTTTGGGCAGAATAGTGTAGGGATTAGTCTAAGTTTTTTTCAGCAAAACATAAAGAACTAAAGCAGTATTCAGGGAGTTGAGGAAATTCTCGATCCTATAAAATTTATCACAGCAAGAATTTAACTTCTGAATTGATAATTGTGAATTATTAATTCTCAATCCAGCGTTTAGCATGAGAGTAACTATTAAATTTTTAGAACAATTTATAGTTAAACTTCTTAAGAGAATAACTTTCTCGAATCAACAGATTGTTCCAGAAGCAAAATAGGATTTTGGGCACATTCTTAGAAATCTCTCAATAGCTTTTTCCTCCTTTAAAAGTAATAAAGCTGATAGCTGATAGCTGACTGCTGAATGTTTACCAATTTTGACAACAGTTTATAGCGATAAATTTTTGGCTTTCTTCTTGCATTGAGATGTACCCAGTTTATAGTTAAACTTCTTAAGAATCTAACTTTCCCAAATCAACAGATTATTCCAGAAATAAAATAGGATTTTTGACAGAATAGTGTAGGGATTAGTCTAAGTTTTTTTCAGCAAAACATAAAGAACTAAAGCAGTATTCAGGGAGTTGAGGAAATTCTCGATCCTATAAAATTTATCACAGCAAGAATTTAACTTGTGAATTGAGAATTATGAATTCTTAATTCTCAATTTAGCGTTTAGCATGAGAGTAACTATTAAATTTTTAGAACAATTTATAGTTAAACTTCTTAAGAGAATAACTTTCTCGAATCAACAGATTGTTCCAGAAGCAAAATAGAATTTTGGGCACATTCTTAGAAATCTCTCAATAGCTTTTTCCTCCTTTAAAAGTAATAAAGCTGATAGCTGATAGCTGACTGCTGAATGCTTACCAATTTTGACAACAATTTATAGTTAAACTTCTTAAGAGAATAACTTTCTCGAATCAACAGATTATTCCAGAAACAAAATAGGATTTTTGACAGAATAGTGTAGGGATTAGTCTAAATTTTTTTTCAGCAAAACATCAAGAACTAAAGCAGTCTTCTGGCAGTTGAGGAAATTCTCGCTCCTCTCAAATTTATCACAGCAAGAATTTAACTTCTCAATTCTAGATTCAGAAGTTAAATTCTCAATTCAGCGTTCTAGCATGAGAGTAACTATTCAATTTTTAGAACAGTTTATAGTTAAACTTCTGAAGAGTCTAACTTTCCCAAATCAACAGATTCTTCCAGAAACAAAATAGGATTTTTGACAGAATAGTGTAGGGATTAGTCTAAGTTTTTTTTCAGCAAAACATCAAGAACTAAAGCAGTCTTCTGGCAGTTGAGGAAATTCTCGCTCCTCTCAAATTTATCACAGCAAGAATTTAACTTCTCAATTCTAGATTCAGAAGTTAAATTCTCAA
>NZ_JAAHHT010000428.1 GCF_010672085.1 Okeania sp. SIO3I5 | reverse complement strand
CTAAATCTAAAAATAACATCAGCAACCCTACAAACTTCAGACATTTCTTTAATTACTTTGATAGTTCTTTACTAAGACGTCTTAGTTTTTTTTGTTTACTTCCTTCCCACTTCCCCACTCCCCCACTTCCCTACTCCCTGTCTAAATCTAAAAATAACATCAGCAACCCTACAAACTTCAGACATTTCTTTAATTACTTTGATAGTTCTTTACTAAGACGTCTTAGTTTTTTTTGTTTACTTCCTTCCCACTTCCCCACTCCCCCACTCCCCCACTTCCCTACTCCCTGTCTAAATCTAAAAATAACATCAGCAACCCTACAAACTTCAGACATTTCTTTAATTACTTTTATAGTTCTTTACTAAGACGTCTTAGTTTTTTTGTTTACTTCTTTCCCACTTCCCCACTTCCCCACTCCCCCACTTCCCTACTCCCTACTCCCTACTCCCTACTCCCTGTCTAAAAATAACATCAGCAACTCGACAAACTTCAGACATTTCTTTAACATCGTGAACCCGTAAAATATCTACAGATTGAGCGATCGCTGCCACACAACCAGCAGCAGTTCCCCAAACCCTTTGTTTAGCATCAGGTTGATTCAAAATTTTACCAATAAAACTTTTACGAGATAATCCTACTAAAATCGGACAATTTAAACTTTTAAACCTTGATAAATTGCGGATAATTTCTAAATTTTGTTCGTAATTTTTAGCAAAACCAATACCAGGGTCAATAATAATTTTTTCTCTTTCAATTCCAGCTCTAACAGCCTCCTCAATTCTACTCTGTAAAAACTGATAAATTTCCCCAATTAAATCTTGATAATCTGTCAAATTTTGCATAGTTTTTGGAGTCCCCCGAATGTGCATTAAAATAATCGGCACTTTCAGAGAAGCTACCACAGAAAACATCTCATCATCATAAGTTCCGCCAGAAATATCATTAATTAAATTAGCACCAGCTTCAATAGATTTTTCTGCAACTATTGCCCTAGTCGTATCAACAGAAATTGGAATTTCCGCACAAATATTTTCTTGACTTCTTAACAACTTAATTATTGGTAAAACCCGATTAAGTTCTTCATCTATAGAAACAACATCAGATCCTGGTCTAGTTGATTGACCACCAATATCAATCATATCAGCACCTGCCTCTACCATTCTTTTTACCTGAATTAAAGCTGTTTCTAGTGTATTAAAATCACCACCATCACTAAAACTATCTGGTGTGACATTCAAAATACCCATTATATAGGTACGTTTTCCCCAAGCAAAACTTTTAGTTAAACTGTGCATTTGATAATTTTTGATAATTGATGAAGAAGTATATCGCTACGAGGAATGCAAAAGCAAAAAGGCAAAATTAAAAAATTCAAAGTAATCTCTGATTGAGCTTTAGGTTTTCCCAATTTCTCAACTAATCAAAGTAATACTATAATACTGATTTAATCAAGAATTTTATCAAAAAAATAGGGTCAATAAAGTTATATGAGGTACAATTGTTTTTCTTTCTTATCTATTCCAAGCGAACGATAATTACCGAAAAATTAAGGTTTAAAGCATCTCCTTTTAAGTCGAACAAAATTCCTTTTAACCAATCCTTCTGTTACAGAAGAGGTAATTATTAATTATTAATTGTTAATTATTGCTCTCCTGAATAAATATGAAACCATTTACAGATAAAGTTTTTAGCCTGTAATGGTATTTAAAAAGTGTAAGCTTTTCAGTCTAAAAGGTTCAAAAAGTGAGTATTAAAGGCTCACGCTTGACAGAAAAATTAACGGACTATTCTTTCAACTCCCCCCTCTAAACTCCCCGTAAATTATGACTCCTGATTCCTACCCCTACCAAAAAAATTTTGAGTGCAAACCTTAATTATTAATTATTTAAATAAGGTAGGGACATTGCATGCAACCTCCCTACGTTCAGGGGAATAAGGAAGAAGGCTTTAGTTATCTAGGATAGAAGAAATAAATATTGAAAAAAAAGGGAAAATAATAGAGATAGCTGTTAAAGTTATGATGAAAAATAAGTAACAAATAATTTTCTCTTCGCCTATCCCCTATTCCCTAATTCCCTAATTCCCTATTCCCTATTCCCTATTCCCTATTACCTAATTTTGATAGTTAATCAGACGAGCAAAACTATCGGGTTTCAAACTTGCTCCCCCAACTAAAGCACCATCAATTTCTGGTTGGGCCATAATTTCATCAACATTAGTAGGTTTAACAGAACCACCATATTGAATAGTGACATTAGAATTAGTCAACTTACCACGAATTAAACCAATAACTCGGTTAGCTTCCGTCGCTTCACAAGTGTCACCAGTACCAATGGCCCATATTGGTTCATAAGCAATTACTAGATTTTCTTGATCCACATCAACTAAATCCACAGCCAACTGAGAAAATATATGTGATTCTGTCTCACCCGAATATCTTTGTTCCTTAGTTTCTCCCACACAGAGAATAGGAGTTAAACCATGCTTCTGAGCAGCTTGTAAGCGCAAATTTACTGTTTCGTCAGTTTCGCCAAAATATTGACGGCGCTCACTGTGGCCAACAATTACATAACTTGCTCCAACTTCCTTAAGCATTGAGCCAGAAATTTCTCCTGTGTATGCTCCCTCGTCTTCCCAGTGAACATTTTGCGCACCCAACTTAATCCGACTCCCATGCAAACTTTTTGACATAAAATCTAGTGCAGTGAAGGGAGTGCACAGAACTATTTCACGTTCTTTTTCATGTTCTTTAGGGGTTTTTGTTAGTTGAGACATCAAACCCTCAAGAAACTCTTTAGCTTCTAATTGGGTTTTGTACATTTTCCAGTTCCCAGCAATTATAATTTTTCTCACTGTTGATTTTATACACCTCAAACTCTACTATCTGCAAAACTCCAGTCTAAAGCTTTATGGGACCTTTTTCTAGACCGCAAAAGGAAGGCAGAAGGCAGAAGGCAGAAGGCAGAAGGCAAATCAAAGTTCAAGGAAGGCACTAAAAAGAAGGCAGAAGGCAAAAGGGAAAAATGAGATAACCTTGGCCCTACTGGCCAAATTCCAATCTAGCTTGCTCAACTATTTCTGCTGTTACTATTTGTGACTCTGTTTCTCTGGCCAATTCTTCAATTCGCTGCCGTGCCTGAGTCCGAACAAAATAGGGAATTTTTTTCAATTTCGTCTTAGCTTCAGGTGTCCATTGTAATTCATTTGTGAAATTAGAATCATTCATATTAGATTTTGTAGCAAAGATTTATATATGGGAAGAATTTAATTTTCGCTTATATTGATACTTTCTGGCTAAATGACAGATTATAAAGATATCTTTCTAGTTTGTCTTTTAATATTTAAGGCAGCCTTAACGAAGTTAGAAGTCAAAAGTCAACCCACCCCTAACCCCTCCCAGGAGGGGAAGTCAGAAGTTATTTTTTTCACAAGTAATAAGTGTTAATTAATAAGCAATAAGTAATACCTCTCCCTGTTTGCTCCGCATTCCGCAGGAAAGTCAGAGAATTCAAAAAATGATGAATACGCAATAATTTTTCTTCATTAATGAAGACGCTTTAAACCAACATCAACGGGCTTGATTTTACTTATTACTTATTACTTCTTACTCCTTACTCCTTACTCATTACTCATTACTCATTACTCATTTTAATGTAGCTGATGACTAAACTAACTAATTATTCTTATTACTCCTTACTCCTTACTCCTTACTCATTACTCATTACTCATTACTCATTTTAATGTAGCTGATGACTAAACTAACTAATTATTCTTATTACTCCTTACTCCTTACTCCTTACTCCTTACTCCTTACTCCTTACTCCTTACTCATTACTCATTACTCATTACTCATTTTAATGTAGCTGATGACTAAACTAACTAATTATTCTTATTACTCATTACTCCTTACTCCTTACTCATTACTCCTTACTCCTTACTCATTACTCATTACTCATTACTCATTACTCATTACTCATTTTAATGTAGCTGAGGACTAAACTGACTAATTCTTCTTAAAAAATACTTTTGTGAATAATTTTTGCTGATATTTTTTTTAGAGGATT
>NZ_JAAHHT010000427.1 GCF_010672085.1 Okeania sp. SIO3I5 | reverse complement strand
GGTATTTAAACGAACATTGACATGACTCATTGTATTTGACACCAGATGATTTTTTTTAATAATAGTACGTTCTACTAACTGTATTATCCCTCCTGTAAACATTTAACGAGCTGTTCTGCAATCCTTTCTCAGTCTAAGATATTTTTAGTTTTTTTCCTATGTTTTTCTATAAAATTAATTAATAAAACTTTACAATACTTTTATGGAAGGAAGGCAGATGAGAGAAGGCATCCCCCCTACCCCCCGCGCGAAAGCTATCCATAATCAGGAACTCCTGAAAACCTTGTGGGGAGGATGGGGAGGATGGTCCATAAGAATCTTGTCTACAGTTATCAAAAAAATGTATTTTAAAATACACTTTTTTCCAAAAACAGCCTTTGCGATCGCTCCGGGCAATTATTTTTCTGTTATTCTATTATACAAGCTCCGATGCTACCGGGCATGATATTACTTATAGCTGGTCTATTCTAACCGAGTTGAGTATAACTTCTATTCTTCAACATAGACAAGTAAGCTACATAAAGCCTACTTGCCTATGTCTTGTTGTTCGAGTTACTCCTCAACAATTTCAACGGTTCTCGGTTCACTATTAGCAACTCCTACTGTTATTTTTTCTCCCTCAAGTAAGGACTCAAGTTTGAGTTTGAGGTTATCTGAAATTGGTAAATCTTTAATCTCTTTGATCAGCATAGTTAAAGATTCTGACTTGCTTCTTTCTTTATAAACTGTAGTCAAAAGAGCCTCTATACCATACCCAGATAAGATATCACCTACAGCAGTCATTAACCCTAATACTGTTAGACCTCCTACTAACCCAAATGGACCACCTAATCCGGCCACTGCATAGATTACGGCATAGGCTCCTCCCATACCGGTACTAGACATGGCAACAACTAGAACTACACCAGGTAATCCCAAAGATGCTATTTTTTTTGCAACTTCGTCCATAAAATTTTCCTCCTATTTTTTGCGTCTTTTTACTCAAACTGAATCTTTAAATTCAAGAGGTCTAGATCGTCGGGTCAATTTTTTTCTATTACAGCAGTTTCTTTTAGTTTACAGATACATCAAGACCTGCAATTCCTGGTCAAACCAGGTAAAACCGTTCATAGCAGTGTGACAGCAGAAGTATCAACACTGGCGGTATCTCGCAATGCGCCGTGAAGAATACCCCCAAAGCGCTATTTTTTGACTGATTTAGGGCCTACTAACATGAGTCTTGATTTGGCGCTTTCTTTTTCTTGACTTTGCAACCATTAGGGATGACTCAAAGTCGGGATAGAACGACCTTCCGCGCTCCGCGACCGAGATAACGCGATACTCAGTTTTCAGCCATTTTTAACTTTCCTGGCGGGAAGTCCCGCGCTCTCCATCCCCCCTAACCCCCCGTGCATAGGGGGGAGGGGGAGCGTCGGGATGAAAGCCAGGGCCTGGATTCGGATACCTTCATAAGCTAAACGTTTATATGCCCAAGACACAAGCTAAGAGCATTTTGTTATTATCAATGTCAAAACAGGGGGAGGACATCACCTCTGTCATGCGCAGCGGTCTGGGTTTCCCAGACGCTCAGAATCCCGCTTTGTCCATCCCCCCTAACCCCCCTTTGAAAGGGGGGAATAGAAGGGCAACGTCGGGAGTATGTCAAGCTTTTATCGTCACACTATTTTCAGGAAATTGCCAGGAATGCTCAAATCTAGTAATGCACCTACTTTGTTAACAACTCACAAAGTTGATCTAGATCCTGGCTTGTTTCTTCAATTAAGCGTTTGGCCAAAGCTTCTAATGCTTTTATATTTTCTGGTCCAGCATTATCCATTGCTTCGTTTTCCCCTGTTAGGAAAGTTTGGAAACGATAATATAAATTTTGATGCTCTACTCCTGGGGGTTCTAGTAACCGTTCTAATTGTCCCGCCACCATTTCACTTGACCCATCAAAAATAATATTTATTAGCGGCTGAACCCATTGCAATAGTCCCCAATTCTTTACTTCGTCATATGGATAACTACTGGTCAAAGATCCCGTCCCCAAAGAAACCACCAGTACATCATTCATTGAAAGTTCTGATCCCTTTTTTCGCTCAGTTAATTGGGCTTCCATTATGGCTAAAGACGTGGGATTATTGGCTACCATTCCTCCATCTACCAAGGTATAAAATCCACTGTTATTATGAGAAGTCGAAACCTGATAAGGGGCGAAAAAAGTTGGGGCGGCACTGGTTGCCATGCCAGCATCTTTTAGACTAAACCCTGTACATAATTTACGAAACATTGGTGAGTCTATCTGTTGTTTTTGTAAATTACTGGTAAAAAAGACAGGGAGACGTTGTTCTATGTCGTAACTGGTAACAAATACTTCTTTAAGACAGTCTTTAAGGAGAGTATCTCCAAAAAAATCGGTAATAACTTCTTCTCTTCCTACAGAAGAATATTTAGGTTGAGCAAGATCTTCGAGAGGACCTAATATCTTTTCAAAGAAGGATTCATAAAAGATTATTCCTCCATACTCAAGATACATAGATATTAGTTCTTCGGCGGTGTATTTTGCTGTCGGGACCTCAGAGTTTGGTTCAGGTTTAGTTAATCCTAAAGCTAATAAACCTCCTGTAGATGTACCTGCAATTAAATCAAACAAACTAAATATAGGTTTTTTTGTTCGCTTTTCGATTTCTGCTAGGACTATGGCGGGAATTATTCCACGAATACCTCCACCATCAATAGAAAGGATTTTATATTTTGGGTTCTTTGCTGCTGACATATCTTTTTTTTGTTGCTCCTGGATAGAGGTTGATAATGATTTTTGTGAGTCACTAATTGTTAGTTCTGTTGATTTATTTATTGCCTCTGTTTCTGCAGAAATTTTAGAGGATAACTGCTTGGGATCATCGGGATCGACAGTAGTAGAACTATCAATGTTTTTTTTGATCTCTATCTTTGAAGATAGCAGATCGGTTCTAGCTTGAGTATCATTTAAAACTGATTGAAAGTTTTTCGGTCCTTCCAAGCTTGATGTGTCCTCAATTTTTCCTTCAACTTTAACATTGTTTGACGAGGTATCAGCCTTATTATCCCCAAGTTTTTTCGTAGCGCTCTGTGAAGATGGCTGACTGGAAACTGTTTCAACTACAGTCAAACTTTCCTCTAAAGGGATATCGACCTTTTTCCCAGTTTCTGCCATAATCTTGCCATCTTGACCATTTCCTTTTCCATCTTTGGTAGTAGTACCACTACTTTTATCATTAAGTGGTGAGTAAGCCACTAATCCCTCTTCGTTTCCTGTGAGTCGCGAGTTCATAGATTTTCTGATTTTTTTGATTTGGTCTTGGAAACATAGTTAGTACCTAAAGCACACTTCTGATCTTTCTCATTGAAAGAAATAGTCGGGACTGACTTAGGTTCTTCCCGTTAATCATGGGCAAAGGAAAGCAATTTATTCAGATTAATGATTTAACTGAAATAGTTACTAAATCTATAGAAAAATATTCCTTGACTTAGTTTTAATTAAGTGTTAGCTTAACGGGGTGAACTACAACACCCTCTATCCCATTGCTAAAAGCGTTTGGGACTGCTTTTCGTAGTATGTTTAAACTTCCATTGACATCAGCATTGTATTTGACTCCATTTGAAGCTTGATAAAGTCCTCTTTTCACTCGTTTACCACTAAATCCGTGTTTGACACCCTTTTGGTAAACTGGTAAGTCGTCCCAGTCTAAAAAACTAGCTTTTGATGTATAACTTTCTTCATTAATTATGACTTTGATTCCTACTAATTTGGCTTTGTACTTTAGTTGTTCTATTAACTTAAAAAAAGGAATTTGAACAAAATTTTGATTGTTTTTTTTGCCAAGATTTATGCCTTGTTTCCAGTTAGGATTATTTCCTATTACTAAAACTCCTATCTGATTTTTGATCAGATGATTAATAATATACCTGCTAGTCTTATGCAGATAATCGTCAATCTTAAAATTTCTTTTTGTCGATAATCTTTTGATTCTATTACTACTTTTAGTCTGATTTAATTCTGACTGTAGTTTACCCTTCTTATAATTATAGAATTGATTAATTGATTTGACTGGTCTGC
>NZ_JAAHHT010000426.1 GCF_010672085.1 Okeania sp. SIO3I5 | reverse complement strand
TAAATTTTCAAAAAAATCATCTTGCTAATTGCTGAGTGCTGACCGCTTGTCATCAACATTTACTAAAGTTGGTACAATTTATGATTGGGGTTTTGGAGACCAAACCCCTACATTTTTTCCTCTTTATAACTAACTATCAGCTTTTTAAAAAAAAATCATCTTGCTAATTGCTGAGTGCTGACCGCTTGTCATCAAAATTTACTAAAGTTGGTACAATTTATGATTTGGGTTTTGGAGACCAAACCCCTACATTTTTTCTTCTTTAATAACTAACTATCAGCTTTGAGCAACTCTGGGTTAAAATCCTCATTCTCAACTTTCAAAAAAATCATCTTGCTGAATGCTGAATGCTCACCCTTTGTCATCAACATTTACTAAAGTTAGTAGAATTTATGATTTGGGTTTTGGAGACCAAACCCCTACATTTTTTCTTCTTTAATAACTAACTATCAGCTTTGAGCAACTCTGGGTTAAAATCCCCATTCTCAACTTTCAAAAAATCATCTTGCTAATTGCTGAGTGCTCACCCTTTGTCATCAACATTTACTAAAGTTGGTAGAATTTATGATTGGGGTTTTGGAGACCAAACCCCTACATTTTTTCTTCTTTATAATTAGCTATCAGCTTTGAGCAACTCTGGGTTAAAATCCCCATTCTCAACTTTCAAAAAATCATCTTGCTAATTGCTGAGTGCTGACCATTTGTCATCAACATTTACTAAAGTTAGTACAATTTATGATTTGGGGAAAGTAAACTAAACCCCTACATTTTTTCTTCTTTAATAACTAACTATCAGCTTTGAGCAACTCTGGGTTAAAATTCCCATTCTCAACTTTCAAAAAATCATCTTGCTGATTGCTGACGGCTCACCCCTTGTAATCAACATTTACTAAAGTTGGTATAGTTTATGATTTGGGGAAAGGAGACCAAAACCCTACATTTTTTCTTCTTTATAATTAGCTATCAGCTTTGAGCAACTCTGGGTTAAAATCCCCATTCTCAACTTTCAAAAAATCATCTTGCTAACTGCTGACTGCTGACCGCTTTTTTAACGACCAAAATAAATAAATACATTAATAAACCCTGAATCTAATAAATAGCGTTGCCATTTTTCTGCTATTTCTATTTCTTCAAAAGGTCCTATAGCTACATTTTCTGGTGTTTCTGTCACCTGAATTCCACTGTCAGGAACTCCCAATAATCCCAATCTATATGTGATTAGAGCTAAATCTTTTGACTTACTAGGAATTAATAAATAATAGGATCTACTATTACTCAGTCCATAAGCTATTGAATGGCTAACTGGAGGATATACACTACGTGCTAAAGTTGTAGGTCTTAGAGGATCGCCAAATGCTTCACCAGGGTTGCGCCTTGATAATTCGCCATTAATGCCTTTTTCTTCTAAAAAATCTAACAAATCTAAGGCAAAAAATAACTCAGAAAAGCTTCCGACTTGAATAGCTCTTGCGTCTCCAAAAGAACGAAATACAGCTCTTGGTTCAATTTGCCGCCGAATAATTCCTAACAAAATTCGACTTTTTGACTCAACATAAACAACATATCGTAAATTAGGAAATGGATTGGGTTCGATGGGATTAAATATTGGTTCTTTTTGTTTATTTGAGGGTGTGATGATTGATGATGGTAATTTTTCAATAGGTCTTGGATATCTGGATATATCTGTTATTAGTTGTACGTTTTTTGATGCGTTGTTGTTGGAGATAAAAATTGTGTTTTCGCTTTGATTTTGATTGGTAGTTAAGGTTTTAGTTTTGATGACTTCTCCCAGGCATAAAGTCTGGTAGCTTAGGACTAAAAATCCTCCTAATATAATTGATAATAATGACATTTTTGAATTTTGGTAGTACAATATTACATTAAATGGATTTAGCATAGTTAGTTACTCCGATAAATGATGATTTTAGCGATCGCTAAAACTCAGCTTTTTGCCTTGGCAAAACAAAGTTAAATCACCTATAGTATTTTCATTCAAAATGAATACCAGGATTAATGAAAAAAGGAAACAGAGAAAAATAAACTTAAAAGTTAAAAGTCATGCCTTAAGAAAAAAAGAAAGGATTTAAGAAAATCAAAAGTTAAAGTTTAAGAGCATACTAAGTCAGGTCTGTCTTGATAGAAAATAGCAAATACCATAACTGTATAACTAGATTTCATCTATAAGTACAAAATTAGTTGATTTTAGGAAGTAAGTAGGGACCTTTCGCTGCGCGACATGTTTGCTCGCATTTCCTATAAAAAAAACGCATTAATGCTCAAGCAACGTCCGTACATAGTAGTAATTCAGGAAACAGAGAATAAAAAAGAAGATAGAAAAAAAATCTATAATCAAGATAAATATATATAGTTTTGATTTGATAAACTCAAGTCCCATGAATAAAATTATAGTCGGTCTTTCTGGTGGAGTTGATAGTTCCACAGCAGCAGCAATATTACATCATCAAGGATATCAAGTTGAGGGCTTAACTCTTTGGTTAATGAAAGGAAAAGGTCAATGTTGTTCTGAAGGAATGGTTGATGCTGCCTATATTTGCGAACAATTAGGTATTCCCCATCACATTGTTGATACTCGCGATTTATTTCAGACAAATATTGTTGATTATTTAGTGACAGGTTATAGTGCCGGAATTACTCCACTACCTTGTTCTCAATGTAATAAAACTGTTAAATTTGGCCCTATGTTAGCTTATGGCCGTGAAAAATTAGGTATTGACAAAATTGCCACGGGGCATTACGCACGAATTGATTATGATTCAGATAGCGATCGCTATCTCTTAAAACGTGCAGTTGACCGTAACAAAGACCAGTCTTATTTTCTGTACGATCTAACACAGGATTTATTGGCAGGTTCAGTATTTCCTCTAGGAGAAATGGTCAAGAGCAAAACCCGACGCATTGCAGCAGAATATAGTTTGAAAACTGCTGATAAACCAGAAAGTCAGGATTTATGTCTGGTAGAAGCTAATGGTTCGATGCGGGAATTTTTGGATAAATATATTACTCCCCATCAAGGTGAAATAGTTGACCGAGAAGGGCGAGTGTTAGGAAACCATGATGGTGTCCATCATTATACTATTGGCCAAAGAAAAGGTTTGGGAGTTTCTGCCCCTCATCCTTTATATGTGATTGACTTAGACCCAGTGATGAATCGGGTAGTAGTGGGCGATCGCGACAGTGCGGCCAAAATGGAGTCTACTGTGAAGTTGGTTAACTGGGTTTCTATTGCTCCACCAACTACTCCAATACGCGCAGAAGTGCAAGTAAGATATCGCAGTTTACCTGTAGCTGCAAATATTATTCCTTTGGGTATTAATGAACAGAAACCTCAAGATGGTTTTCGAGTTAAGTTAATGTTTGAAGAAGCAGTTTTTAGCATAACTCCTGGTCAAGCTGCTGTTTGGTATGAGGGAGATATTTTATTAGGTGGGGGGATAATTAATAATGAATAATTAATAATGAATAATGGAGCATTACAACTCTCTCTAATTATCAATTATCCATTGGTAAGTGTTAGTTTTTAGTCTGGATTTGAGTTGATTATTAAAGCTGAAAATCCAGACTACTATAGCTGAAGTTAGAAGTCAGGAGTTCAATTATTTCTGTGACTATATTTAAGAATTTGAGAATGTTTGCGCCAATCATGGCGATTGCTATAAATTATCCATAATTATATTTCTCAAATTTTCCTTTGTGAAGGTTTTTTTAGTGGTAAAGCAAGAGTAAATATAGGTTCCTCTGCAAAACTTTCTAATGCTCAAAGAGGAAAATCTGGAAGTTGCTTTTTCAAATTTTCCTTTGTGAAGATTTTTTTAGTGGTAAAGCAAGAGCAAATATAGGTTCCTCTGGAAAATTTTTGATGCTCACAGAGGAAAATCTAGAAATAGTAAATATAGGTTCTTCAGGAAAACTTTTGATGCTCGGAGTGGAAAATCTGGAAATAGCAAATTCTCCATCGGTGGATTTCTCAAATTTTGGCTGGTTCAAATTTTTTCCATAGTTAAAGTCAGAGTAAATATAGGTTCTTCAGGAAAACTTTTGATGCTCGGAGTGGAAAATCTGGAAATAGCAAATTCTCCATCGGTGGATTTCTCAA
>NZ_JAAHHT010000425.1 GCF_010672085.1 Okeania sp. SIO3I5 | reverse complement strand
TACAGCGCTTTTCAGTTGAGTAGACCACTAAATTCATTGTTAGGAGTCAGGAGTCAGGAGTCAGGAGTCAGGAGTTAGGAGTTAGGAGTCAGGAGTCAAGAGTTAGGAGTTAGGAGTCAAGAGTTAGGAGTGAAGAGTCAGTATCATTGTGGTTTATTCATATGAAAACCGCTGTAAATCTTTTTTTTTCGCAAATCCTGCCAGTTGAGAAACATTATTGACTCTTGTATCAATAACAAATTTTACTTTTGATTTTGTTAAATTCTCAAAAAAGTCTTGAGCGGTTTTTTGCGTAAATCCAATTGTAAAAAGTTCAATAGTTTTTTTCATTTTACTTATACCAATCTAACAATATCAGATATTATTTTTTCTTAAATTATTCGTTCTTGCACCTAATTCTTTTCCTAAAAAAATGTATGAAATCTTGGTTTCCTGTAGATATTGCTTCATATTTTTTTGATTAAAATGAGGTAAATATTTACTATAAGGAGAGGAGCGAACATCTGCCACAGGTGTTATCTGATGTTTCTGTAAGAGACTTAAAAAAGATTCGATAGAATGATTAGAATGACCAATAGTAAATAATTTCATCATGGCTCATTTTATAAATTTTCTATGTTTTATCACTAATAATACCTTTATTCTTTGATTAAGTCAATGCTCTATATTTATGTGAGTAAAATACTCTACTTTTATTCAAAATGTCAAGCTCAAACCACCGTATGGGGAGGGTTGAAATACTGAATATAAAATGCTTGAACTTCAATATCTAGCTTTTAACCCACCCCAACAAAAAAAGCCTCTCGCTATCTATCTAAACTTGATATAAACAGGACTTACACAAATTCTTAGAAAATACGCTATCCGTAGAGGGCGAATGCCATTCGCCCCTAACAGATATGGCGGTTCGGCGTAAGTCCTGATAAATTCTTGCCTAATCATTATCAGCGTGTTCAAACTCATAAACATAAAACAGTCTGCTCAACTGCTGCAACTTATATCCGCCGAAAGCAAATAAAGCTGCACCCCCAAAAGCAAACCAAAATCCTAGTGGGGGAACTGCTAAACTTGAAACAGATGTTGCCGTCTCAGTTATCGCTGCTGTTGCTACTTGAATAGCGATCGCCCGTGCATCAATAATTATTCCCAAACACAGACACAACCACGCCACCACATAAGTCAAAATCTTTAAGCGATTAATATTTTTCAGTGCATCCTGACAAACCCGACAATGTTTTGTATGAGTCTCCCACACATCAAAAAGTTTACGTTTATCATACTCTGCTGGTGGCATTTCAGGATTACATTCTTTACTCCAAGGTATCCCACCTCCGGCACGTTTCTCCAACCACTTCCGAAAAGTAATCACCATTTTATCTTGAGGGTTAGGCGTGTAGACTACATCTAGGTACTTTCCTTCCTGTTTATTTGCCAAAATTTTCTCTTGGTAATGGAGAAACACTAAATCTTGATGTAAAAATATAGGACCTAACAGATGATTCAACCATTCAGGCATAGGTAAACCAAAAAATCCCAAACCTTGGCCTCGCTTTCCTTGCTCATCTTTGACAAACACCTGGCATCCAATAGTACGACACCAACCAGGACGAGAGGGACTAGCATACAAAGCCAAAATGGATTTTCCGCCATTCTCAAGTTCAGAGAAAATTCTCATGTGACAGGGTGGTTGAAAATCATGGATAGCTTGTTTTATACCAGGTACTTTTATTGGTGTGATTTCAAAAGAGAAACCTTCCTGGGTAGAAAATTTCCTAACTGGAATCATGTCGTAATATTTATCCTCACTGTATCTACTACCCATAATTCCGTGGTGGGAAACGGGAACATGAGCCGGATCTGAAACATTTTCCATAAATAAGTCCCAACCATAGGGAATTTCGCGCATACTCCAATAGAGTTTCACAACTCTGTCTGATGGGTTTTCCAATTCAGGCACAACCCTCGGTTCCCGTAACTGACTTTCTATCTGCGCTTGTTCCCCTGATTCTGGCCAAACCCACAACAAACCTTGACGTTCGTGGGTGGGATACACCACTGCACAAGATTTACTGTCAGCACAATTTTTGGCTTCAGTTTCTTTATCTTTAGACTGAGGAATGCTGACACACTTTCCCTCGGAGTTAAACCGCCAAGCATGGTATGCACACATTAGAGTACCATCTGACTCTACCCGACCTTCTGAAAGAGGAACGAGTCGGTGAGGACAAACGTCTTCAAAGCAAGACCATTTTCCAGTATTATCTCGCCACAGAACTAGATTTTTGCCCAATAACTGGAATGAATATGGCCGAGATGGGTCAGTGTGGTCTACCACTGCCACTGGATACCATTGTTTTGTCCACTGGAATGTTTCTGTTTCTGTTGTTTCTTGAATGTCTTGTTTAAGAATTTTCTCTGTTACCACGGTTAGTCCTTATTAAAGTCAAATGTTAAAATTTTTGCTCGATCAATTTATCTTGAATGGTCAGATAAATTTACATTGATTTAAGATAACATAAATTATCAAAAAATTTCAGCTAAGTAAGTAGATAGGTTTAATTGGGAATAGGCAATGGTTCAACAATGAATAATTAATAATTAATAATTAATAATTACCTCTCCTTGAAACTGATAGGATTGACTAATTATGAAAATTTTTATTTATTATCCCCTATCCAAGGCTATGCTTTATAAACATCTTTCTCTTTTCATAAAACTTGACAACATAGACAAGTTATGTTGAAGTCTTGAATCGGCTTTTTCAGGAGAAAAGAGTATTGAAAAATACTCTTTTTTATGAATGTAGACAGAATTCTTCCTCCCCCTCCTCCCCATCCTCCCCATCCTCCCCACCCTCCCACAAGGGTTTCAAGAGTTCCTTATAAAGCATAGTATCCAAGGGGAGGCTTTAAACCAAAATTTTTCGGTAATGGACAAGAGTTTTGGAGTTTATTTCTAGTTTTTGAATTTTTACAACAAACATAAGTGCGGATTGCTATATAAGGAGAATATGGGAGGAAATCAATTTCGATTTAAGCAGTTTACTATCCTACAAGATAGATGTGCAATGAAAGTTGGTACTGATGGTACTTTATTAGGAACATGGGTAGATATTTCTGGAGTCGAAAAAATTTTAGATATTGGTACAGGTACTGGTTTAATTGCTTTAATGTTGGCGCAGCGGTGCGGAACACGATCGCCTGCTGATATTGATGCTGTAGAAATTGACATAAATTCATCTATTCAAGCTAGGGAAAATGTAGAGCGATCGCCTTGGTCAAACAAGGTTAAAATTGTCAACTATTCAATCCAAGAATATACAAATTTTTGCCAAAAACGTTATGATTTAATAGTATCAAATCCACCTTTTTTTGAAAATGCTTCTAAAGCTGCAAACAAAGCCAGAACAGTTGCCCGACATACTGACTTTCTCTCACAAGATGATTTATTACAAACAGCAGTTAAACTTTTGTCTAAAACAGGTAAATTAGCTGTAATTTATCCAGTAGAACAAGCTCAAAAATTTCTGGAATTGGCTGAAGATTTTGGATTATTTTGTCAGAGAAAACTCTATGTTAAACCGATGCCAGAAATTCCCACAAAACGAATTTTGATGGAACTCGGTAAAAATAAATTACCATTACAAGAAAAGACTCTAACTATTGAAGCAAAGCAACATATATATACACCAGAATTTATTACTTTAATTAAAGACTTTTACCTCAAATATTAACTTTAACTTTATGCTTTGTACCTTCTTACTTCTACTTTTGAAAATTTGGCATTGCTGAGGCTTTGTTGCATGAAAGTAGCGATAGAACATCCATTCCGCAGCTATATTGCTCTTTTTCGCGATTATTAATGTTCCATTTATAGCGCTACTTGAATCGGGAATAGGGAATAGTAAACTGTCAAAAGGTTTCAGGATTTATAAATTTCCTAATCTTTGCTTCGACTCCTATATCTATTGTCCAATAGTTATTGCTCTGCTGAGAAAGCGTTTTGCTGGCGCATAACTTTCCGTTTGTCATGCTCCGCAAACGCGAATCGCCCCTACTGACTTCTGACTTCTAACTTCGTTAACTATTGTCCAATAGTTAGGGCTGGTAGTTAGAATCTCAAAACTTTTGCCTGTAAAGG
>NZ_JAAHHT010000424.1 GCF_010672085.1 Okeania sp. SIO3I5 | reverse complement strand
ATAATTTAGGGTGGGTTTTATTAAATATAAAAAATGGTCGTGGAGAAATTCAAAACTTACAGTCAATGCAGTTAGCTTATGGCAAAGCTTTGGAATTGTATAAACAACAGGATAAGTTGACTTTAGCTAATCTAATTAAGCACACATTTCAGATAGTCGGAATTGCTTTATAACATCAACAAATTTTTCCTTTATCAAGTTTAGTGCGTTTTGCGAATTTAACTTCTAAATTATGACTTCTAAATTATGACTTCTAAATTCTCAATTTTCAATATAGCAATCCTATAATCAAATTTATTATCTATAGCAAACTCAAAATTAACCTAAATTTAAAACTAGATTGTTAGATGAATTTTTACGCCTACTACTTAAACCGCAAATTTAACTCATTAAATAGGATTGCTATATCACTCTTGCAAAAGTAGTGCTTAATATTCTGGCTCTGTTTGAAACTATTTTTAATAAACACCATTTGAGAAAGTTTTATCAAAATTCTAAATTCTCTCGCTCCTCTCAAATTTAGTCACAGCAAAAATTTAAATTCTGAATTTTAAATTCTCAATTCTCTGAGTCATCTCAAATTTAGTGACAACAAGAATTTAACTTCTCAATTCTGAATTTTGAATTCTAAATTCTGTGAGTCATTTCAAATTTAGTGACAACAAGAATTTAACTTCTCAATTCTGAATTTTAAATTCTAAATTATGAATTCATCTATGAACTTTTCGCTTAGTTTTATGATGCCAATAAGCTGTCATAATTTTAGGATTTGGTAACCCATCAACACAGACAACTCTCAATCCCCGCAGTACATCTATAAACCTTTTATAAGGAGTTCTGCGTAAATTTTTATCAGTCAAAGTATAAGTCACTGCTCCATAACTAAATTGTCTATTTCCATAAACTATAGCAACTTTAATCATGGGTAGACTAATAGCTCGTTGTTGTTGTCTGCGTTCTAAATGATTAGTATCTTTAGGATTATATACCGGAGTAATAGAACCTAATTTTTCAATGTTTAAATCATCTTGAAGCACTAGACTGAGTTGGTGATTCATATTCATTATCCTTATTGAGTAAATAACTTAAGAAAATCACAAGCAAAAATTTCAGCATGGTTGAATTTAATTGAGGTCTAAAAATAGACTAACTTTTCAGAAAAAAAACAATGGATGGAACAGCTACTTTAATCTCTGAAGGCAGAAGTATAGAGCTACAGGCAAGGCAAAAGTCAAAAATAGTCTATAACTGAGGCATGAAAATTTAGAAATTTCCGCGCCCTTTGCTTCGATTGCTATAACTGTTCCTGATAATATAAATAAATTTTCTGAGGAGTGAAAAATAAATCCTGATCAAACCCACAGATAGAATAAACAGATAGAATAAATAAACTTTTTTTTATCCTTGAGTGGGGTGGGGAAGAGGATTAATTTAATTTTCTTCAGAAATACTTAGACTACTAAATCTAGCTTAACAAACATAACAAAAGCCTACAAAAGTGGTAGATTATCCTACGCTCTGTAGTTGCCAAAAATCGGCCACTCGTTCCTGCCACTGGTGCCAATATTTCATAACTTCATCTGGTTCAAACCAAGTGGCGATCGCTTGTTGGGGAGTGGTCATTTCAGTTATCAGTTATCAGTACCTCTATGGAATAAGGAGGCTTGACATAAAGAATATATTTATCCCCTATCCAAGGGGAGGCTTTAGACCACAATTTTTCGGTGACTATTAGTAAAGCGTTTTTGAGTCTGAGGCCATATTGACGATTAGTTGCCCCACAATAAGCTCCTAGTTGTAAGGGTTCGTCAGCAAGAGGTTTGATTCGATTAGCAGACTTGAATTCTATGACGCAGGGGGTATTGTCGAAACTGGCAACACAGTCCACCCTGCCGGAGTAACCTTCATAATAATGGAAAAGGTGGCCTTCTAGGAGTTGAATTTTATGAATGTTTTCTAAGAAAGGTAAAATTTTATCCCTATATGTTTCGATGCTGGAAGGACAGGAGATGGGTTTATTTTGGAGGTAGTTTTGGATTTGTTGATAGATGAGAATGCCACGTTTTCTAGCAGTTTGAGAAATTTGATTGGCTTGAGTTTTGCCTACTTTTTTTTTGCCAATTAATTAGGCGTTGTTTTTCTGTTTTGGGTTTGGTAGTTTTCAAGATTTCTGAAACTCCTGGGAGAATAATTCTACGAGAATATAACAGATATCCGATGTTATTTTCCCATGTTGGTTTGGCGTAATAATGTGGTAATTGTTTGGTTTTTTCCATAAGATTTAGTTGTTTGATAATTTCCTAACTTGTCACTGAATTTAGATTAAACAAATTATCCTCAAAATAAAATTCCCAAAAAATAGGAAAAAAATCGTGAACAAATAGATATTTATATTTTTGACTGACAAAAATTATCTTTTTAGTTAAAAATAGTATTTAAGTAACTAGGCATAATTAAATGTCACTACTTTGGAACTTAGTGGAGGGTTGAGAAACTGTTCCGGAACGAAAAATCATCTCACAAGTTTTCTATTTTTGACTGACAAAAATTATCTTTTCAGTTAAAAATATATTTCAGTAGCTAGGAGTAATTAACTGTCACTACTAATAAATTTAGGTTAGAGTTAGCTAACTGTTCCGGAACGAAAAATCATCTCACAAATTTTCTATTTTTGACTGACAAAAATTATCTTTTCAGTTAAAAATATATTTCAGTAGCTAGGAGTAATTAACTGTCACTACTGATAAATTTAGGTTAGAGTTAGCTAACTGTTCCGGAACGAAAAATCATCTCACAAATTTTCTATTTTTGACTGACAAAAATTATCTTTTCAGTTAAAAATAGTATTTAAGTAACTAGGGGTAATTAATTATCACTACTGATAAATTTACTTCAGATTTAGCTAACTGTTCCGGAACGAAAAATTATCTCACAAATTTTGTCTTTTCAGTTAAAAATAGTATTCAGGTAGTTAGGGGTAATTAATTATCACTATTTGGGAATGTAGTGGAGGGTTCTTTAACTATTCTGGAACGAAAAATAATTTCATAAGTATGGAGTGCATAAATATCCAGTTATTTTTATTTACGCTTACCTACTTAAGCAACCTGAAATGATATTTATAATTTGAAGGAATTTCTAGAAGAGTATTTATGGAACAAATCCAGACTTTACAGAAACAGAAAAAACAATTTCTACAAGAAGTAGCTAATGAATATGGATTTTTTGGCAAATATAGAGAAATATTCTTAAATAGATTTGATGAGGAAAAGGCAACATCTATAAATACAGAACTTGCTAAATTTCTAGGAATGGATGAACAGGAATTTCAAGACTATCTGGGTAAGATATGCGATCGCCTGGATTTTAAATCTACTAATCAGAAAGGTAGAAATAAAAAAGGCGAGTCACGTTGGGAAAAAGCATTTATTTGGTTATGGAATGAAAAATTTATCCAGCAAAATTACTCAAATAATTCGAGACATACTAACTCTGAAGCTGCTGAAAAGCTGCTGAAAAACTACTAAATAATTCTCGTCAAGTTTGCCAAGAAATATTAATCTCAACTCAAAAACAACGCTTAACAACTAATCCTCTCACAAATATAGACGGCACAACATTCGACTGTAAAGATGTTTGTGTCAGTCTGGGATTAATCGAAAGAAAAAAACAACAAAAAATTCATAAAAATTTTCCCACAGATGCAGAAAATAACGAATACGAAATTACTAAAGAGTTTTCGCAAAGAGAATTTTTTACAGAAGTTCTCGCTCAAGGAAATAGTCCGAAAAGTCAAGGTATAAAAATTGCAATTATTGGAGAACCTGGTGCTGGAAAAACTACCAAGTTACAGACAATAGCTGATTGGATATTTGCACAAACTGAAGATGTGGCAGTTTGGATTGATCTGGCAGATTTGCAGGAGAAAACTATCGAGGAATATTTGTTAAAAGTTTGGCTAAAAAATGCTTTGAAAGTAAAGCTAGTTACTCCCGAGCTGGAAGATGCTTTAGTAAAATTATTCAACCATCGAAGTGGTCAATTTCTAAGCGATCGCTAAAGTATTCAGATTGACATCCTCCCGACGTTGCTCTACGAGACAACGCGGGATTCCCATCCATCAATCAAACAGACTAAGCTGAACGAATGACTCAGGGCGGGTTGAGTTAAACTAAGCCAGGTAAGTTACCCTACCCGACTCGTCTTCAAAACCGTGCGTGAGACTTTCACCTCACACGGCTCCTCTCTTAGACA
>NZ_JAAHHT010000423.1 GCF_010672085.1 Okeania sp. SIO3I5 | reverse complement strand
ATTACCATTGCTGTCTTTTTTTCTACCGTCGCGCGTTTGTACTCTAAATTCCGGAATATGCATGATAAATCCGTTCTACAGGTACTACTGAAACATTGAGTGGACAAGCGTTAACTAGCGTGCGGGTGGCTTCAAACCAGTTCAACCTTTCAGCTAAACGATAATTATATTGCAACAAGCCATTTGTAACCAGTTAGATATAATCACCGCTTGCCTTTTATGTGGTTTTAGCTTGTACTTATATTTCAGTAACATTCTAGTATCGACCTTTATATCTACTATTATAGTTAGTATACCAAAAATAACGACAAACTACACAAACAACGCCCGGCTTTCATCCCGATGCTCCCCTACGGGAGAGTGCGGGACTTCCCGCCGGGGGAGTTAAATAAAAAGTAGCGGGCCGAAAGATTCTCAAAGCATCATGGTTAACAAACGCAAATCACTTCCCCCCTCTCTAACAATTAAATTAGGAAAATGGGTTTGGACAACACTCTGGCAAATAATGATGTCAAAACTTGCTCCTAGAAATAATTCAGGAGAATACATTCGTCCAGCTAGTCTATTTAGAGAAACAGTAAATACACAACCAGAAAATAAATATCAACCAGCGACTAAACGTTACCGTCTATTTGTTGGACTAGGTTGCCCTTGGGCGCACCGAACTCTTGTTGTTCGAGCATTAAAAGGTTTAGAAGATATTATCTCAATAACTATTGCCTCTCCAGCAGGGGATAAGGGTATTTGGGTATTTGAAAATGAACAAGAAGGATGTCACACTTTACCAGAATTATATGACTTAGCACAGCCTGGTTACAAAGGGCGTTCGACTGTACCTGTATTGTGGGATGACCAGACAAAAACTATTGTTAATAATGAAAGTTCAGATATTATTGTGATGCTAAATGCTGAATTTAATCAGTTTGCCAAAAATCCAGATCTTGACCTTTATCCAGAACAATTAAAAGCAAAAATAGACGAGTGGAATGAAAAGATTTACCACACAGTAAATAACGGAGTTTATCGTTGTGGGTTTGCCCAAAGTCAAGAAGCTTATGAAAAGGCTTGTCGGGAATTATTTACTACTTTAGATGAAATTGATAATACTCTTTCTAAAAGTCGATATCTTTGTGGTGAGTTAGTAACATTAGCAGATGTACGTTTATTTACTACTTTATTCCGCTTTGATGTTGTTTACTATGGATTATTTAAGTGCAACTTACGGAGAATTAAAGATTATAAATATTTGAGTGTTTATCTACAAGATTTATATCAACTTCCAGGAATAGCAAATACTTGTAATTTAGAGGCAGTGAAAAAAGATTATTATGGGAATCTTTTTCCTCTTAATCCTGGTGGTATTATTCCTTTGGGTTAGGTCCAGATATAGCCATACAGGCAATTCAAAATTCAAAATTCAAAATTCAAAAGTAATCCCTGGAAAAGCTTGCACTTTTTTCGCTCCAAAAAGAAACTTGCCTTTATTTTTACAGCAGTTTTCATTTGGGTAAACCACAGTAAGGACGTTCCATGGAACGTACCCTACAAGATTCTGGCTGTGACGATATGGTTCATCAATCTGAAAAGCGCTGTAAATGTTTTGAAACTTCATCAGCAAGCCCTAAGTATGAGGTACAAATATGCAAGGATTCATAAGCATTCAGCCCTAAGCTATCAGCTAAGTAGTCCTGTAAAATAGACATCTCCAGAAAAGACAGAGCAGGGAGCAGGGAGCAGGGAGTAGGAAGAAATAATTGATGATTTCTGTACGATAATTGATTTTAATTTTTATTATTGGAGATGTCTAATACAAAATAAATTTCCTAGTAGTTGAGGGAGGGAAAATGTAAGCATTCAGCTATTAGTAGTCAGCAGTCAGCTCCTAACTTTTTAATGAATGAAGCCAGCGTTATTTTAACTTCTACTAAATTTTTAACCAGAAATCTGAGTGGTTAACCCATATAATTTGTGGCAGAAAATTATGGGTTTATCTCAGAAGCTGATAGCTGCTAGCTGACTGCTGAATGCTTACGGGAAAATTTTCCCTCTTTATCTCAAGATGTCTAATAGTAATTTGACACTCTGCGCTCTAAAGAGACGCAGATTCTTAAGAAGTCCAGAAATAAACTCTTAAAGGCGTTGTCAAAGCACCTCTACTTAGTTGGCTTAAGTTGAGCTTGAGCCTTCCAGATACAATTCTTACGAATATTTGCTGCACCGTTGCAGTCAGCATTAATCAAATAACCCGCAGCAGATTGATACAAACCTCGTTGTCTTGATGCAGTCGCTCATGGGGGAGACCCCCTTTGGCGGCGCTGCATCGCTTAGTGCGTTTTCCTGATGGTTCCCAGTTATCGGGTTTTTCACGCCCTGATTGGGAGTGAGTCATCATCTAAAAACGATGATTCATGAAGTATAAGATTCCTCAGTTTCTACAAATTGCAGCCCATACAAGTTGCAAAGTTGCTCTATTCTTTCTTTGAGTCTGCCAGTAGGAATTTGTACAAATTTTTGATTAGTTTTAGCTCCTAACTGAATTGACTGTTTTTGCCCTTTATTCCAACCAAAAACGACTGTACCAATTCCATTTTCAAGGCAATGGTTGATAATTAATCGCGCTGTTTTATTAACAGCATCCCGCATTTGTCGATTACGTTTTTCAGTGATACAAGCTAATCTCTCAGACCAAAATCCTGGAGGTTGATTTTCTCTAATTATAGCAACTTGCTTATTGTACCACTGATTTTTGGATTTTATATGTTTCCCATCAATAATAAAACTATGACCTTGGGTATCTACGCAGGTTAGCCAGTTGTTTAAACCGTGGTCAATAGAAAGTGCTTGACCCGAATCTAACTTAACTGACTGAATTTTCATGGAATAAACAAACTCGGTATAAAAGCAACCGTGACGGGGAAGAATTCTAATTTCTTTAATTGAGTCCCAATCTAGGTTGCTGGCCATTTGAATGTAGAATGCCTCCAATCCAAACCATGCTTTAACCTTACATCCTAATGGAACTCTAATCTTTTCATTAGTTAGTTTTAACCATTTTTTAGGATAAGAAACGGTAAATAAACCAGGCTTTCGATAGTTAGGCGGCTTCGGTTTATTAGCCAATTCATCTTTCCCAAAGAGCTTTAATAACTCTCTAAAGCTGCTGAAAGATTCAACAACACCATTACATATTTGTTGAGCGTGCTTAGGCATACATCGCATTAAAATGTCTGTTCCATTTCATCTGCCGGCACAGTTCGCCAATAGTTACAAATCTATTTTTTTTTAACCAAACTTATCGGGCATAATAAACAGAACAATTAAACACTTTATTGGCCTCACCGCACAAATATTCTAATACGGCCAATAGGTCTTGATCTGGATGCAATAAAACTTGCTGGCATCCCAGATTTTTGGCTTTTTTCTTAGTTTTTTTGTTCATGGTTTCATTATCATTCAAATGTCGATAAATGTAAACTTATCAACATGAAAAACCAACAAAAAATATACCGACATGGCAACCATTCAGTAGGTTTAGCCCACGTCCATTTAGTCTGGGTTCCCAAGAGGCGCAAGAAAGTTTTAGTGGGCCAAGTAAAAATAAGATTGGCAGCGACTTTATCGGAAGTTGCCACAGAAAAAGGTTGGTTAATTAAAGGATTAGAAATAGCCCCAGAGCACGTTCATGTATTGGTAGAACATGGTTCTGATATAGCCATCCACAAAATAGTTAAAGCTTTTAAAGGCAGGTCATTCAGGCTGTTGCGAAAAGAATTTCCTGAGTTATGCAAGTTGCCTAGTCTGTGGACCCACAGTTATTTTTATGAGACCACTGGAAAGGTCAGTACAACTAAGGTTCTGGAATACATTAACGACCCCCATCACAATGACTAAAGTACCAGAGTCGTTTTTCCGCCCCGATGCATAAAAGATGGGGCGTGACCTTACTCCCGACATTTTTCCGTGTAATTAATGCCGGCATAAGCATTTACCAGCTATTGCTGAAAGCATAGCCTTAAAAGCAGGTTATTATTGCTGATAACTGATAAGTGATAACTGATAACTGAAATAACCCATATTTTTTTGAGATTTATTCAGCAAGCCGTAATTAATTCCTCAATACTTTTCTTGTTAATTTTCCACATTTCCTCTTCTTCCCAAACCCATCTACTATCAACCCGCTGCACCGTACCATCAAAATTAAAGACAGTTACCGTTGCTAAAGTCTCAATCCACACAGTCGCTCCACAACTATGAG
>NZ_JAAHHT010000422.1 GCF_010672085.1 Okeania sp. SIO3I5 | reverse complement strand
TCCTATCTTTATCATTTTTAACTTTTATCTAAAATTTTAGGAGATATCTATAAATAATAAAAGACTAGCTCCATTAACTTCTAAATTCTAAATTCTCTAAAGTGAGCGATCGCCTCTTTATAACTTTTATCTAAATTTCAGGAGACATTGATAGTAGTAAAAAACCAGCTCAATTAACTTATAAATTCTAAATTCCCAATTCTAAATTCTGAATTCTAAATTCTACATTCCAAGTTTCCCTTATCTAAAGTCCAACATTTATCAGCGATGGGTAAAAGGTCACTCGAATCATGGGTGACAACCAATAAACTCCAATGGTTTTTCAATTTAGCCAGTAAATTGACCAGTTGTTTCCGTATTGACCAATCTAATCCGGCGGTTGGTTCATCTAACATTAATAGATGAGGCTGTCTAATTAATTGTACTGCCAAGGCAAGACGACGTTGCTGGCCACCACTTAATGCTTGGGGCGAGGTACTGAATGGTAAGTCCTGGAGTCCTACTTCTTCCAAGGCAAAAGATATTTGTTCTGGTCGTAATTCTGGATGACCTAATCGTAATTCTTCTAGAATAGTAGCGCCACAAAAATGCCTTTCTGGAAATTGAAATACTAAACCACCGAGTTGTTGTAAATGTTCGGAGGTTAATTTTTGCTCTCGCCAGTATATTTCTCCTTTGGAACATTGAGCTAAACCAGCTAAGATTTCTAATAATGTACTTTTGCCGGAACCACTACGACCAATAATTAAGCCCATTTGTTGAGGTGCTAGTTCCATATTAATATTGTTGAGGATAGGAGTGGTACTAGCTGGTGGATGATAATACAAATTTTTGAGATATAGCATTTAGAAGTTAAAAGTTAAAAGTAAAAACTATAGATTGATAAGGCTTTGAGGATTTTGTAACTGACTGGTTATTTTAACCATCCTACACTAAGTTTATTAAATATCTTTATTTGTTATTTACACTCAGCAATTATTCAGAGTTTGTGTTAAAATTATTTTTTGTTTAGTAATGTCTAAAGAATTTAGATGGCAGTTCTCATATTAATTAATATTTATGAGATACAGTATTTTTTGCTCTTTCTTCTGAAAATCTAAAACTTGTGTATTTTACCAATAAAGAAAAACATTATAGTTATAATTTAGCTAAAATAATAACACAAATCTGAGAAATTAAAAATCATAGTTAGTCTTAAAATAACTTATGCTAAAAACCTTATTTAATTTGTGTCAAAAATTTCCAGTATTGAAACAAATATCAGTTTTTTCTAGTGCTACTTTAGTCAGTTTAAACTTTTGGGTAACTCCAGCAATAGGAGACCCATTTCGTCAAAAAAATCCTATTGAAATAGGAGAAAAAACTGAAGCAGCTTTTCAAGCTATGTTTGAAGCAGGAAATTATAAACAAGCAAGAGATTATCTAAAAATAGCCGAATCTGAAGAGATAGGTGAACCTCTTGTTTATGCCATGATATCTTCCTTACATTTCTTAGATGAAAATTGGGAATCACTAAAATTGTATGCTCAAAAAACTACTGAAGTAGCAGAAAATTTAATTCCAATTAATCCAGTTCGCGGTAATATTTATGCTGCAACAGGTCACTTTCTAGAAGGTGGTTATATTATATCTACTGAAGGCACGTTAAAAGGAGCGCCGAAAGCTTTAGAAAAACTCAGAAAAGTTTTTAGTCATTTTGAGAGAGCAGAAAAAATAAATTCATCCGATCCAGAGTTGAATTTGTTGAAAGGATATATGGATTTAATGTTGGCAGTTAATTTACCATTTTCTGACCCTGCTAAAGCAATAGAAACATTAGAAAAAAATGCTTATCCTCATCATTTAGCTTATCGTGGGTTAGCAGTAGCTTATCGAGATTTAGACAATCTCAAAAAAGCTTTAGAATATGTAGATAAAACTTTATCAGAAGTTCCAGAAAATCCAGAAGTACATTACCTAAAAGCACAAATTTTAGTGTCTCAAGCTAAGGATAAAGATAATGATTTATCTATCAGAAAAAAAGCGAGGAAAAATTTTGATCAGGCTTTAGCAAAGTCAGACCAAATGCCAAGACGTTTGGTAGCACAAATATTTTTTGAACAGTGTAAAAATATGAATAATATAGATAATGGTAAACGACCTTGTGACCCGATGCGAGATGCAATTAGAGATGGTTTAGGTTTATGGGGACCTTCAGAATTACCACCTCTTCGCAAATTTAAAAGTCAAAATTAATTTATTATAAATTTGTTTGTAATAATTCAGCTATGAGCAGTCAGATATTCAGCAATTAGTAATGAATAATTACTTCTAAGGTTGGGGAAGGGGACTTGGGCAGTAACTTTTTATTCTTTATCAATTACTTTTACCTTCCCAAAAATTAATAGCTGATAGCTAATAGCTGACGGCTAAATACTTACATAAATTTTGATACTGGTGAGCTAAAAACCTCTAGATTTTAGGGAACAAGAAATAGGAAATATAAAAGAATAAAAATAAATGTACATCACAAAAAATGAGGGTAAGCATTCAACTGTTGAACCTAATAACTTGACTTTGGTTAGTTGATGACCTTTTTATTTCCTGTGGAATACTGTGCAAAAATATTTCACTCTTTAGATACTAATTTCTCCTTTGGTGCGATAATGATTTGATAACTCATAGCTGATAGCTGAAAAATCAGGAACGGTATATCTTAACCAAATACTTTGTAGCTATAAAGTTGGATTTATTATTGTTAATTTCTTATTTTTTTTGCAAGTCTCTCTGAGGAAGTATAAGCAAATTTTGCCATGTTAAACAATTAACAATTACCTATCCATTTGAGGGATAGTATTGAGGATAAAAGAAAAAAAATTTTCCTTTATTCTTTATTATGGAGGTTTTAAATCTCAATTATTTAATTATTAATTATTAATTATTAATTAGTAAGTACCTATATAAAATTCATAGTAAATTTTATCTCAGTTAGGTACATTAATAGCAGGCAAGATGTCTGCACTACAGAGTTGTCTATCTCAACTAGAAAATTCCTAAAAGCACGACTACTTAAATATTTATGGAAGTACAATTTCGCGAATTTAATCCTTTTGATGTGTGGATTTGGTTAGAGTTTAGCACTGTTCCTTCTATGGCAGAAAAAAACTACATAGAAGAACTATTTGACTCATGGTTTTTATTGGGAAAATTGGGTGGGTTTAATGCCGAAAATTTACAAGTTCAAGAAGTAGGAATAGAAATTAGTTATATGGAATATAGTCAGGATATGGCTAGTCAAAGTATGATGGCTGTTATGCACAATATGGGAGATGTAGAATATGAGGGATTATGGGGTCGTTGTTGGTTTGATTTGGGAACTAGCGATGCTTTAGCAATTGATATTTTGGTGAATAGTTTTCAACAATTAAATGAAGATTTGGTCAAGATAGAAAAACTAATTATTGGCGGTCAAAATGAAGATTGGCCTGTACCAGAAAATAACTATGAAGAGGGTTTTTATGATGACAATTAGTATAACAGGGAACAGGGAATAGGGAATAGGGAAGTAAGCATTTAGCACATCGCTTATCAGCTATCAGTTTACGAGGTAAATCTACATTTATAATTATGGGTTGAAAACTCAGACTTGTTGTTTTTGTTCTTCAATTTTCTGATTGAAAATGTGCTATAAGTTAAAGGCAAAATTCCTTGATTCAAAGGTTAGAGCTGAGAGCTGAGAGCTGACTGCTAATAGCTGAATGCTTACACAGGGAACAGTTGGAAAAACATTTCCTAGTCTAAGATTTATCATCAGTCTATGTCCTAACTAATTCTTTTTTAGCTATACTTTCCTGTTTTTTATATTCAGCAATTTACTTATAAACTATGAATAAATAATTTAGCTATGGGAGCCGTTAAATGGGTAAATTAAAGTAATAACTGAGAAGAGAATTATTTTTATATTATATATGAAAAATTATGAGTAAAAAGAATAAAATTAGAGTGCTAGCTTTGGGATTAATTAGAGATGGCGATCGCTTGTTTATTTCTCAAGGTTATGATTCTATAAAACAGGAAACTTTTTATCGGGTTCTGGGTGGGGGTGTTAATTTGGGAGAGTATAGTCGTGATGCTTTACAGAGAGAGTTTAAAGAGGAGATTGAAGCTGAGTTGACTAATATTAAATATTTGGGATGTATGGAAAATATTTTTATGTTTAATGGAGAGGAAAGACATGAATTAATTCAATTATATAAATGTGATTTTGCTGACTCAAAG
>NZ_JAAHHT010000421.1 GCF_010672085.1 Okeania sp. SIO3I5 | reverse complement strand
CACCTCCCACACCCTACTTAGAAAGTGGGAGAACTAAAATATATCGATACCCTGATTCAGCAGAACCTTGAATCCACAAAGATCCATTCTGTTGTTCTGCTAACTGGCAACTAAATAACAATGCTAATAGATCGCGGAGGGGGTTGGCAGCAACATTTTCTCCTTCTTTTGGCATTTTCTCAAAAATTATTTGTTTCAACTCCGCAAATGTTAGTTGTAATTTATTTAGGGTTAAACTAGACTTACTATTTTCTTCAATTGCAGATAACTTTTGGGAGTACAGTTGAGCATGAGGAAGATTATCTCCAAGAAGAGGATGAGAAACCCAGACTGCAACATTAAGTTCTTCTTGTTTTTCAGACAAATGAAGTTTGACTTCACTGCCTGAACCAGCAGATTGAATTACGCTATAAATTAAATTGTATAGTGTTTGTTCTAAAATTTCTTTATCAAACAAACCAATTTTCTGCTCGCTACGTCCAGCTAATAATTGTAATTCAACCTGCCGATAAATTATTTCTGGTTCTAGACCTCTAACTATTTGCTGACAGAGATTTTTCACGTCAACAGGAGTTGTTTCTAAATTTTGCCCAGATTCATCTAGTTCTGCTAAGGTAATAATTTGTTCAACTAGCGATCGCAAATATCGACTTCTCTCATTGATAACTTCTACATATTCTCTCTGTTTTTCTGTTAGAGATCCGTAGATTTCCTCGTTCAGAACACTTGCCATTCCCATAATAGAAGTTAACGGGGTTAACATTTCTTGGGTAACAAGAGTCAATAGGTTGCTTTTCAGTAAATTATCAGATGTAGCAAGAGATTTTTTAGTCATGGAAAAAAATTTAGTTCTTGTCAAATTGTATCAGTGACTATAGCAGTTTTCATGTCGATCAACTATAGCAAAATTGAAATAGCGCTTTTCACAAAGGTAGACTACAAAACTTCTGCCTTTGAGCCAAAATTTTTGTATTCTATAAATCTTGAAAACTACTATAAAAGCATTACCAATTAATTTTTTTGAATTTTGAATTTTGAATTTTAGCTTCCGTGTAGTCGCACTAGGGTCTTTAAGATTTAATTAATCATTCCTTCAAGGGAATTTTGCAAATCTTGAGTTAAGTCTGATATTGCTGTACGACGTTGAGTTTGGTAAGCTTCCCACCGTTGAGAAACAGAAATCGGTTGTCCCACCGTCATTTGTACCCTTTGTTTTCCTAATCTGGGACGTTTTAAGACATTACCACCCTTAATGCGATTGATCATATCCCATATTAACAAAGTTGTATCAGCAAATCTGTCTACTGTAGGCTTTTCCTTAATATATTTACCACTAACTACCACAAAACTTTCTACTAATCTCATGTGCCAAATCTGCAGACTAGCTTCTTGCGCAACTCTATTTGCCAAAGCTCTATCTACAGGAGAAAGAGTCGCCAAATTTTCAATATCTTCTCTATAAATACAATCCCATCCTGCTTGTTCAAGGCGACGACAACGATCTATAAAATTCCCTTTGGGATTAATATGAAAATATTCTTCTGCAACTTCTAAAGCAACATTAAGAAGATTATTGAGGCGCTCGCTTATACTGTCATTAACTTGATCATCTGTTAGAGGTTCAGAAGAACTTTCTTGAGTGAATTGAGGCAACTCTCGGTGATAGAATCGTCTATAAAAATCTTCCATTTTTGCTAGTAAATGACCAGCTAATCTCAAAAGTCTTTGATAAAGTTTAGAAGGTGCTAATTTTTCCTGGTCAGAAAGATTTTCCATCCCTGGAGACAAACCACTATCTTTTTCCAACTTAGTTAAAAGTTTCTCTACATTTTCCCAAGGTTCATCCAAGTATTTGTATTGAATACCAACTGGCAGAATAAATACTTCTTCAGAACGACTTGCTTTAGAAATATCCTCAACACACCAAAATCCCATTTGGGCAATACCAGGTTCTAAGGAACTAATTCTTTCATTATGACCATTAGTGGCTCCTTCTGGAGAGGCCATCATTGGTAAATTACCATTGGCAAATAATTCACGAGCCGATTTTAGTCCCTGACGGTCTAGTTTTCCTCGGAGAATTGAGGTTCCTCCCAGATACGAATACCACTTACCTACATAATCTCCTGCCCATAAAGGAATACCTCGATCAAAAAGAAAGTAATAGTGGAGAAGAGATGGAAGAGAGATTCCTTGTTGTTTGGCGAGTTTGGGCAATAAATACCAAATCATATATCCCAAGCAAAATGGGTCATCGGCACTAGGATGACGAAATGCCATGAGGAAACGAGTTTTGCCCTGGTAGAAGCTTTGATATTGTTGGACTAGGGTTTCTAGGTTGTCTACTTGTATCTCAGCAATGGATGTCTGGAACTTTAGCCACCAAGGTAACATTAGTTTGGTCCCTTGGCGTACTAGAGGCTTAAAGTTGGGTGGAATAAATTCTAGGGGGGGTTGAACGTGGATAGTTGAGTGAGGCATTGTGACTTTGGATTTTGGATTTGGTCATTTTCAGAGATTTAATACAAATATAAATTGTGGGATGTCCAAGAGTCGAGTTTTGAAGAAAGTTTTAGGTTTTAGGTCTTAGGTTTTAGGTTTTAGGTTGTAAGTCTTGAAGAAGGTTGTAGGTTGTGGGTTTTAGGTTTTAGGGCTAACTACTAAAGTCAAAAAAAATTGGAAAAAGTTGACATGATTGTACATTTTTTGTCAGAATAAAAAAATGTATACTAATTGATTTGAAGAAAGTAAATGACCAATTGAAATGAAATTAATATTGCACAAATTAAAGATGCTATTAAACCTGAAAACTTATAAATGTAAATGTTGTCTAAGTTAAGCGTTTATTTTGCAAGTTTTATCAAAATTAATTGGGTCTAAAACCCCGCCTTTTAAGGCTAAGGCGAAACGTTTTTGAAGCGTTGCTCTAATCCCCGTTACAAAAACAACTTCTGACTTCTGACTTCTGACTTCGTTAAGGTTGGATACTTTCATCAATCAGTATAATAAACGTTGTACATAAATATAGTCTTATGTAGTCAAACAATGTCAAATATCTTAGTTAATTTGTACAAGCATAGCTACTAAATATTTGACAAAATTTAATAACTATCGATCATGATGTTTAATGGTATAGTTACGTTAGCTAAAAATTCAAAACTAAATAATAATAAAAAATCCTAAATTATCGAATCCTAATATAATTTTAATTCCTTAGCAGAAAACAATGAAACAGAATGTAACCTCTCGCGAATACAAGGTTATGCTTCAGAAAGAGCGCTTTATTGGTTCGCAAGACGATCTTCTTCAAAAAGCTGGAGAATTTTGGAACGATTTCAAAGGTGTAATTCAAGATATTGTTATAGACACTGATGGCAGTCTGAATGAGATCGAGAAAGAAAGAACAATCAGATTTTATGACACGGCAGATCGCCGTATTCGGAAAAATAACTATGTTTTCCGAGAGCGAGTCGATCTTAATACAGGAAAACGGGAAGTCACACTCAAATATCGTCATCCAGATCGCTATATCTCTCAGGATAGAGATATGACTGCAGCGAATGTTAAGAATGGAAAAACAAAATTTGAGGAAGACATTAAACTTCCCTTTGTAAAGCTTTACAGTTTCTCTACAAAACAACCAATATCAAATAATAAAAATCTAAATAAGTTGAATGATCTTGGCAAATTGTATCCAGATTTTAAGAAGCGATTAAAATCTTATCAAAAGAATGAACCGATTGAGGTTGTGGGTGATTTCACTGCTAGAGAAATAGTTATTGCAGGTGCAGATTTTCAAATTAGGAATAGTCCTAAAGTGGAAGCTGAGTGTGCATTAATTGCTTGGTATGATATGCAAGGTGAAAAGGATAATCCAGTTGTAGTTGAATTTAGTTTCAAGTATGAAAATGAAAAGGAGAAATATGATGGAGAGACATCCCAAAGAGTTTACGATGTCTTTGGTAGATTAAAGGAAAAGTTAGCAGGATGGGTTGATCCTGATGGACAAACAAAGACTGCTTATGTTTATTCAAGAGCGAGTTGATTACTTATTACTTATTACTCCTACAACAGTTTTGTGGTCTACTCAACTGAAAAGCGCTGTAAAGATGAGCGTAGTTATGAAGATAGGAGTTTTTTTGATGTCCAATTAAACGGATTTAATATTATCCATGCCCGAATATGTGTCTAGCTTAGATTTTGATTTATTCATTTGAGTAGGGAACGCGCAATTTTTCACGAACTGTCATTAAAATCAGTCCTAATTTATTTTTGCCCGTACGATCTTT
>NZ_JAAHHT010000420.1 GCF_010672085.1 Okeania sp. SIO3I5 | reverse complement strand
TTCCCAGTGGCCGACCAAAATATCACGCTCTTCCCTCCCACACCTCCCACACCTACCACACCTCCCACACCTCCCACCCCTCCCACACCTCCCACACTTCCCACACCTCCCACACCTCCCACACCTCCCACACCTCCCACACTCTTTCTACCATTTCTCAGCACCACCACCATAGAATTTAGCTACAAGGGGGTTGGAGGTTTTTTTTGCTTGAAATTCCAAAACAAGTAGAGTTGCCAACCCTAAAACACAGCATCTACCGATTATTTCTTAATCATTAAATTAGAATTAATAGTCTATAAAAATACTGATTAGTTATTTATACCTAGAAAATTTTTATAAAGAATTGTTGAGAAATTGCTGTCTATGTAAATAGGGATCGATACGAAAAGTCCAAGTAATCTATTTATATCGAAAAATTATTTGAATATATCTATTACTTTATGAGTAATTTTAGGAGATAATAATAAGTATCGGGTTGAGATTAATTTTATGAATAACGTTGTCCTCGACCTCAACAACACACTTGTTGCTAAGGTCGCCAAATTAAGTGGAATGAGTTCTGTTGAAGCTGCAGAATCATTAGCAGCACTAGAAAGATTTACCACTGAAGATTTCCGTAAAATAAGACTAGCAGATAAAGAAGGAAAAAACGAAAAAAACGTTGAAAATCTTAATAATTTTATGCACAAGATGCCCGCTTATGATGGTGATATTTATCGGGGTATGTCTTTTAGTGAAAAATCAATAAAATCTTTTATTCAACAATTAAAACCCCATGGAGATTATACTTTAGATTCTGTCACCAGTTTTACTTCCGATCCAAAAGTTGCTGAGACTTATTCTGGTCATTGTTATCAAGTAGTAATTCGAGTAAAACACAACCATTCAGGAATTTCTATCAAAGATTTTTCAGCTATGTATACTGAAAAAGAAGTATTAGTTCCTAAAGGTACTAAATATGAGATAACTAATCTACCAAAGGAAGTTAAAGCTGGACAAATAAATTATATTGATTTGGAAGAAATTTCCATCGAAGGGGATGATTTTGAGTGTAATTAATTAGCTTGAAAATAGGAAGCATAGCCCTAGGTTTCAATAATTAATAATTAATAATTAACAATTAACAATTACCTCTTCGGCCTTGGTAATTGGTGGGATGATTTTCTACTAGGGGTGATACCCATCACTTACTCTGGTTAAATATTTAGAGGTATTAGAAACACATTACTTTTAAAGTTTCATCCCTTGATTTACCAACGCCGTTTTTTGAGTTGGTTGACTGAAAATCTCTTCCCTGTTCGCTGTTAAGTGTTCCCTGTTAAGTGTTCCCTGTTCCCTACTTTTACAAAAAGTCTATATATTTTTCGGAGATGTCTAATAATTAAACAATTAAATAATTAGATAATTTAGGTTTCAAGTCTCCCCAATAAAGGGGAAAAAAATAAATCTTTTTCCTACCGCGTCAATCCTCTCCCTTTTAGGGAGAGGTAATTATCCATTATCCATTTCCATTATCCATTATCCATTAATGAACCGGGTTCTATATTAGAGAGCTGGTTTAGGCTATATTTTTGCTTAAAAATTGCTTAAATCCCATTAGCTGAAAATCGGGCATAATTTCTGATTCAAAATCCCTTAAATCATTACTGTGTAAGTTTTTTAGAATTAATCAGCAAGCCCTAATTAGAAGTATGTAGACTGACATGATATTAGAAGTTACCTTGACGACCTACTTGTATATAATTACACAACAACTTTTGGAGTTAATGAGCAAGTGAATATAGTAAAGTTTACATTCAATCTGATTGAGCTTATTCTCAAAAAAATTTTCACAAATTTTGATCCTGAAGCAGATTCTAGTAAATTTTGGGACCGACTTAAAGTAATTATTCAACCCTATTGGTATCCAACACAAGATGATAGTCGAATTTTTTCTGAGGTAATTAAATCATGGGGAATGTTAGCTCTTTTGCTATTCTTAATCATTGGTTTGGTTAGTTTTAATGCTATCAGTAGTTTTGTTTTGCGTGAATTGGTTAATGTCATTCAAGAGAAAAATTTATCTGAGTTTATTACAACTCTGTGCCTAATTCTTGTTACTTTTTTGATGATCACTCTCTTGACAGCATTTTCTAGATTTGTCAAAGAGAAAATTTCCCTTGATTGGTATGAGTGGCTTAGTAATTATACGTTGCAGAAATATTTTCAAAATTGTGCTTACTATAAAATTAACTTTGACTCGAAGATTGAGAATCCAGATCAACGTTTAACCCAAGAAATTGAACCTATTACCAAAACAACTGTCAGCTTTTTAGCTACTTGTGTTGAAAAAAGTCTGGAAATGATAGTTTGTTTTGTGATTCTCTGGCAAATTTCTCAAATCATTGGTATTGTTGTGATTATTTCTACCCTAATCGGTAATGTTGTTGCCCTTTATTTAAGTCAAGAACTGAATCAGATAAATCAAGAACAACTCGAATCTCAAGCAAATTATAATTATGCTGTTATTCATGTTCGTAATCATGCTGAATCAATTGCTTTTTTTCAGGGGGAAAAACAAGAACTAAATATTATTCAGAAAAGGTTGAGAAATGTAATTAAAAGTTCTTTAAAGAAAATTAATTGGCAAAGAAATAAGGATTTGTTTGATCGAGGCTATCAGTCAATAATTCAAATTTTTCCTTTTTTAATTGTCGGCCCTTTATATATTACAGATAAAATTGATTTCGGAGAGGTGAATCAAGCTAGCTTATTGTCTAATTTGTTTGCCGGGGCTTTGTCTACATTGATTGGTGAAATTGCAGCTTCAGGACGATTTTCGAGTTTAATTGAACGTTTAGCAATTCTTTCAGAAACATTAGAAACTGTTACTCAACAACCCAACGGTTTGAATACTATTAAAACTGATGAAGAAGACCGTCTCGCTTTTGAGAATGTTACCCTACAAACCCCTAATTATGAAAAAGTAATCGTTAAAGATTTGACTTTTGAGGTAGAATCAAACCAAGCTCTTTTAATTGTGGGACCTAGTGGTTGTGGAAAAAGCTCTCTTTTACGAGCGATCGCTAGTTTATGGAATGCTGGAACTGGTCGTTTAGTGCGTCCAGAGCGAGATGAAATATTGTTTTTGCCTCAACGTCCTTATATAATTTTAGGAACGTTACGCGAACAGTTACTTTACCCGGATTTAGAGCGGGAAATCAGCGATGGAGAACTCAAAAAGATTTTAGAACAAGTTAATCTACCAGAAGTGCTGACTAAAGTGGGAGGATTTGATGAAGAAGTTCCTTGGGAGAATATATTATCACTAGGCGAACAACAACGTTTGGCTTTTGCCCGAATCTTAGTGACTTATCCTCAGTTCGTTATTTTAGATGAAGCGACGAGTGCTTTAGATTTGTCCAATGAAAGAAATTTATATCAACAATTAGAACAAATAGCAACAACATTTGTTAGTGTTGGACATCGAGAAAGTTTGTGTAGTTATCATCAAAAAGTTCTAGAACTTTCTGGGAATTCAAATTGGCGTTTAGTTGATGTTCAGGACTATAAGTTTTCGGAAAAAATAGTTGATGATTCTGAAGCAGATTTAACTATAGATAAAGAAATCAATATAGAAGATGATGTTGAAGAACAACAATCAGAGCCAGAAATCAATATAGAAGATGATGTTGAAGAACAACAATCAGAGTCAGAAAAAATTGTTTCAGAATCAGTTACGATAACAGGGTTCTCCCATAAAGAAATGGAAATGCTATCGAATTATACGCTCAACACAATTAGAAGTAAGGCAAGTCGGGGAAAAGTTGTTACTGGTAATGATGGTTTTAAGTACAGATATGACAAAAATCCCAATGTATTAAAATGGGTGAGAATTTAGACTTCTTGCAAAAGTCAGGGAATAGGGTAAGAATTCAGAATTTAGAATTTAGAATTTAGAATTCATAAATTTGGGATGAAAGCTTTAGTATTCTTGGCATTAAGGGTATTATATCAAATCTGGTTAAACAGTTATAGATTGGTTAACGAGTTAGGAGTCAGGAGTCAGGAGTCAGGAGTCAGGAGTCAGGAGGAGAAAGGATTACAAAGATTTAGTAGTTATGAAGATTGGAGATTGTTTTTATGTCCAATCAAGCGGATTTTATATTATATCATGTCCGGATAATTAGTGATAAAAAAACTTTCTCTTCTTTATAGCTTAAAATTCCCTCCTAACTCCTAACTCCTAACTCCTAACTCCTAACTCCTAACTCCTAACTCCTAACTCCTAACTCCTAACTCCTAACTCCTAACTCCTAACTCCTAACTCCTAACTCCTAACTCCTAACTCCTAAC
>NZ_JAAHHT010000042.1 GCF_010672085.1 Okeania sp. SIO3I5 | reverse complement strand
TATTAAATCGGACAATCGGACCATCTCCCCCAACAATACACTCTTGTATTCAACCGGATTTGATATTACTCCTTACTCCTTACTCCTTACTCCTTACTCCTTACTCCTTACTCATTACTCATTACTCATTACTCCTCAGTAATACGATAACTAATTACCCGGATTCTATATCAGAGTATATTTGACATACTCCCGACGTTGCCCTTACGGGACAACGCGGGATTCTGAGCGTCTGGGAAACCCTGACCGCGGAGCATGACAGAGGTGATGTCCTCCCCCTGTGTTGACATTGATAATAACAAAATGCTCCTAGCTTGTGTCTTGGGCCTATGAACGTTTAGCTTATGAAGGTATCCGAATCCGGGCCCAGGCTTTCATCCCGACGCTCCCCCTCCCCCCTATGCACGGGGGGTTAGGGGGGATGGAGAGCGCAGGACTTCCCGCCAGGAAAGTTAAAGCTGGAGTGATCGCTTATTTCCAAATCTTCTAAATTATTAAGATTTCAGTTCATTTTTTCCTCAATAAAGCATTCATTACTCTAGTTTTAGGAATAGAGAACAGAGAACAGGGAAAAGGGAATAGGTAGCAGAAATTCATCGTAAACATTGATCAGACTGGTATAATTATTGTACAAAAATGGATCTATAGCACTTGACCTTAACAGTCGTGTTGACTCAAGTCCCAGCACCCCCATTTACAAAAGTACCGAAGAGAGAAAAACTAGATATAATATTCAGTCAAAACAAACTTTTACCAATTAGGTGCTATGAGAAAGCAATCGCCAGATCCTAATTACACCACTCGTGTTTTTGGGGGGTGTTTAGAATTAGTTAATTTGCTAGGAGGAATCTTTTTACTTCTTCTTATCGGGACTGATGCATGGTCATACAGTTTTAGTGGTCGTGGTTTTAGACTTTTTTTTGGCTCTCTTCTATTATCTTTACTTGTAACTCTTATTTTTAAGAATTACAGGTTAAAAAAGATAGCTAATATTGAATTATAAATCAAAAATACTTCTCTTCAAACAGAAGACATCAGAACAAAAAAAAATTGATAATGAAGGTGAAAATAGTTCTCAAAAATTAGAAGAATTAAAGGATATGTATAACGATATGCGTTCTGACTTAAAAGGAAAATCTAGAAAACTATCGTTCTGGCAATCTTCCTTATTGCTTCCTACCATATTAATTTTTGTAGTTACCTTTGGATTACAAATACTTAAAACTATTATTAATATTAAACGGATTGAAACTACTCAGGAATTAGGACGAGAAATTTATACACCAAAAATACTGTTAATATTGGCATCAATAAAACAAGCGATCGCCTGACTCACAACAAGAGCGATCGCTACTCCTATCCAACTAAAAATATCCATTACTGGACGGCTCAAATTTTGATTTGGCTGATACACTTTTTTATACCCATCTTTGTACAGTTCAGTTTTTTTATCCATTTTCTGTATTAGATTGGGTTAAAATATCCAAAACTTACTATATATAAGCGGGTAGTCCTGGATAGTAATGGCGAAGACTATATATATGTTTTGTAATTTATTCCCACACTTCCCACACCTCCCACGCCTCCCACACTTTACTCTACCATTACTATGCACCACCACCCATAAGCAGAAGCGGGTAGGGGGAATCGAACCCCCATCATTAGCTTGGAAGGCTATACACTAATTCACTCGTGTTGTTGTTATTTAATTGTCCTGATGGTTGAATTTTTTCCAGACTTATGTACTTGATACACTTTTTGGAAAATTTCATGGACAAAGATAAGGCCATTTTTGCGCCTAGAGGTATTGCCCGTCTAGAGTCTTTCCGTGGCCGATTGCGTATTCGTTTTCCCAAAAATCTATTTGATGGCCAGGCTAGGACTGTTGCTTTAAATTTGCCGGATTTGCCTAAGTACCGTGCGATCGCTGAAGCTAAGGTTGAGGCGATTAATTCAGATATTGCTCTAGATAGATTTGACTTTACATTGGGGCGCTATAGACCTCAAAGCAGGCAACAGGCAGGATTGGAAACAAAAGATGTCCCTCCCGACCTCTCGTTGCTAGAGTTGTGGGATAATTATTATGAGTATGGATTGCTTCGTTGGAAGGAAAGTACAAAGATGTATCTTCAAACTTCTGTCAGGCGATGGTTGGAAAAGGCAGAAGCTAGCCAGATTCGTTGTATCGAAAAAGCCTTGGAATTAAGAAAATTTTTACTGACAAGCACTTCCGAATCTATGGCGAAGAGGGTGTTGACTTATGTTAATGCCGCTTACAAATTGGGTTTAAAGCAGAAATTATTGGATAAAGAAAACCCTTATGACGGGATGGCTAACGAGCTTAAGCATAATTATCAAAAATCGGCTATGCCTTTGGCCTTTACTCCAGTAGAAAAACTTACAATATTGGACAATTTCGCCAACCACAAAGGAAATTGGAATGGCCGAGGTCTGACGGGGAAAGGTTATTAACTACAATAACTTCAGCCAAAACGCTTGGGAACGGATGGTTTCAGAGCCTGTAAAAGAATCAACTCCTTACTCATGTCGCGATACGTTTATTACAGAGCAACTAAGTAATGGTATTAGTCCTACTATCATCGCTAAATGGTGCGACACTTCGGTAAAAATGATTGAAACTCATTATTTTGACCTAAGTGTAATTAACGTTTTGCCATTGTAAGATGCCGTTTTTTATATAGTTAAGATGGTCTATAATGCTGGCTGAACACCCCACAATTCTTTCATAAGTCTATTAGTTCAGCCCTCATTGTAGGCATCTCTATTATAATAATTTTCAAATTCTTCATCTTCCAAAGATGCTATAAACTCAAACTCCTCTATCTCTTCACTAGAAAAATAGCCATTAAATATACGATAGCCCTCTAAGTCTCCATCTTCGACGTACCAAACTGACTTATAATAAGGATATAAGTCATTGCGAAGTAACCTCCAGAAAAGATTGACTTCATAACTATCATATTGCTCATTTATTACCTTCTTATGATGTTTAAAAGTATAAGAAATAATCTTGAACCCCTCAATAAAAGGTTGTATTTTTCTTGAAACTAACTCCAGTAAAACATTATATTTTTTCTTGCAAGAGCGACCCATAAATCGTCCCGCCCAGAACCGTAGCAATGGGGGACAATCAATTCTTGTTTTCATATTTTAAAAATCTCCATTTCAACTAAAAGAAATTTTGGCATCATCAACATATATCATGTATCTTTACCCGTTTTCGTGGATTAAAGGATAGCCTTGGCTATGTACACTATCCACTGAACACCTCATCAGCCACAGGTCTTTTCCCTGCTTTAGAATAATCAATTTGTTTGGAAAGATTCGTTTTATCTATCAAGAAGTAACCGTCTAACTCGTCGCTGTAAATAGTTCTACCTGAAAAATCAAACCTATCATCAATAAAGAACACATGAATAGACTTATCCTCAACCTTGCTAACACTAGCCCAACCCTTTCCAGTGACCCACAACATAGAGTTTATAGCCATTTTTCTATGGCGTTTATCGTGATATTTGAAAGGAAATATCCTGTATGACTCGATCGCAGAACCATCAGTATAGACTGGAAAAATTTCCTCCCTTAACTCAACTTTCCGCTGTACTGTTACCTCGCGATCGCTCTCAACCTTACCACTCTTAGCCTGAGATATCTTATGAATTAACTCCATCCCCCCAGGACACCCAGAATCCCTAAGCCACTCACAAGCCTTTCTAAAACGAGCATCCCAGAAGTCGGGATTGCTATCGTAAACCTCCCTCCCTCCTTCCGGGTCAAGGAAACAGCCAATCATTATCCCCACATCATCGGCGATATCTGCCGATGCTTGTGAAATATCACACCCATATTTAGCAGCGTCTTGTATATCTGAAGCTGAAGCTGATGGACTGTCCGGTGGTGGAGGACTATCTGGTGGTGGAGGACTATCTGGTGGTGGAGGACTATCTGGTGGTGGTGGACTATCCGGTGGTGGCAGTAAAAACTCCTCTAGGAAAGGACGATCGTCATCAACTTTTTCTCTCAATCGCACTCCAGTAATCTTACTCCCCTGAGCATCTCTGGTAGAAAATATATCCGGAATCTTCAACTGATAATTAAAAAGATTCAAAAGCAAATCCTTCCACCTTTTTAGGCTGAGGATCTCAACCTTGACACTACTACAAAACTCACAATAACTAGCATACAACCATTCCTTAGCCCTCTCAAAAAGTGGCTCTCCAGGCCCCCTGGCAGGATTAAGCCTGGCTATCCCTACCTGGGTAGCCAACTTTGGCCTATAGACAAGCCTCTCATTAACCCAATCCGCAATATTGTTAGTCTTGGTCAATGTCTCAACTCTTTCCGTCCTCAGACTAATAACAAACTCATCAGTCCTTTTCAGATAATTAAAAATATCCTCGTCTGACACAGCTAACACCCAGTTCAGTAAACCCGGTAAATAGTTAGCAAAAATCCCCAAAAATTTTTGTTGAACGGGACTCCACTCAAGTAGAGTCTTCTGTTCCTTCGAAGAAATAATCTCATTAAATCTAATCCCTATCCTTCTCCGAAGAATGGCTCCAGTCTTGTCCGCGAATTGCATTTGTTCGTTGGCCGTAAGGATGGCCATCGCCGACGAGTAGAATATATCCTCTGCATCAGCAAATTTCCGCTCAAACCTAAGCGGATCACTTCCGGTAAGATTCTTAAAATTACCCACGCTCCCCGTATACCTATCTTCGTCCGGGAAACAGATCAATCTTTTGTTGCGACTGTTAGCAATCTCGAATTGATTATGCTCCCAAAGAGGTAAGGTAGTCCTATGAATATTCTCAATCCCCGTCAATCCTATTGCCAAATTCATCAAAACAGACTTCCCACTACCAGGAGGGCCATTAACTTCCAAGAACTTTTGAAGATTACATTTACCTCGAATAATGGCTGCCAGGTAACAACGAACCAACTCAACCTGGTCTAGGTTCCCCCTTAACATTGTTGTCAACCATTCCACAACAGGATTACAAGTCAGGTTAGGATTATAGTCATAGGGCAACTGCCATTTGAAATGGTATTCTGGCTTGTGGGGAAGTAACTTCTTAGTCGTCAAATCCAAAACCCCATTTTTAAGAGGTAATAAATTTGGATCTGGCAAGCCAAAACGGCGTCCAACGTGCATAGCCATCAGCTCAACCACGCCCTTGACATAAGTGTGACCAAAAGCCCAACCCCTAGCTTCAGCCTCCAACAATACACACTTTTTTATTCCCTTCTCAGCATCCAACGCACTCCATTTCCCATTCTCGTAGTGGAGCCACTCCTCATATTGGTTATCAAATTTATAGTCCTTAAAAAGTAGTCGGCAGTCAGCAGCAAAGTCGCTTTGAGGCTTGGGTACGCGAGCATCTCGGAAATCTCTCTCTATCTCTTTTTTCGACGCAAAATGTGTTTGTCTCCATCTATCAAATAACATGACCTGAGAAACTGCTTCTAATTCATGCCCCGCAGCGATTAAATCATCAATCCCTTTGCCGAACTTTTCATCCCATACGCGGACAGAAATCTCTCTGCCACCTTCGTGAAATAACGCTCTACCAAATGCCCTCAAAGCATCAGCTACTTCAGGTTTTCTGATAATATCCGCATCAAAAGCTATTTCAATCGGTCTGCCTACATTGATGAATGGCTTAAGGTTGTTTACCAACTCAAGTCGGTTATTAACACAGCCCATCTCAACACCGCACAGTCCAATAGTAGGTCGCCCCGCCACAGTGGAAGCGATCGCCTTCTTGGCTCCCTCCGTAATTCGGATCGGATGATTGGCATTCTCCTTCACCTTCTGCCAAAAATCAGCCTCAGTAGGATGTATCGGCAAAAAAGCATCGTACCCTTCCTTTTGGGTCAAGTATTTGGCGCTGGAACCGTCAGGGAACTCCATGATCGAGTCTGGTTTAAATTGACCAAACTTTGATAACTTCCCAGATTTAATATCAATACCTTGAGCGATCCAGCCTGGTGTATGTCGATAATCTTTCCAGCCAAGCCATTGCGCAATTTGCCTTGAATCTGATATACTAAAAAAGTTAGCAAGAGCCCAAGACTCTGGGATCGCCGATTCTGCAAATTCATCTAGGTGTTTTCTCTCTAAAAAGTTATTTGTAATCATCTCAAATCAAAAGTTACTTTATCCTCAAACAGACCGTAGGAGCTATTAGGGTAGCTCCTCGTTCTGTTTATCTGGCCACCGCAGGAGCGTCTCTCAAACTCCCACAGTGGCTATCGTTATATATTGTCTCGATCGCTCACAGCCTGGTCATCCTCCCCTTTGACATCAAAGCGGGAAAGAAAAGAACCCAGGTAATTCAGCCCTACTCCCTCGATCACAGGGATTTCAAAATAAATTTGGTTTTTCATTCCATTCAACTCCGTCTAACAATCGCCCACCGGCCTTGGAAGTTTTGCCTCCTACCTGCTTAAAGAAAAATCGCACTCCTGCTGCCTTACATTGGTCGCGGATGCTTCGTGCCCAGTCTAGATTGATAGATCGGTATTTTGGGCCTGATTCGCCGCCAACGATCACCCAATCAATACCTTCTAAATTGAGATTCAAAGGACCCAATAACGGTTCACAAGATAAGAACCGGATACTAGCAGGAGTTTCTCTTAGATGATCAACGCGGTGTATAAAGTCCTGACTTTCCACCGAGACACCTAGCCAGAGGTTATCCCAACCTTTATGGGTTGACTCTTCACCATCTAGTGAGAAGCTGTTACCATTTAACATTGGTACACCACCATCTACCCACATTCGAGACATAAACCTTTGCATCCTTTCAGCTCTCTTTGTCAGGACTTGAAAGTTGTGCTGAGAGCAGTTTTTGATGGTTTCAAAAACTTGTAGAATGAAGCGATCAGGGACCTGTTGGTGAAACAAATCGCTCATTGAGTTGACAAATATTTCTCTGGACTTTTTAAACTCAAATGGTTGATCCAGCCGACCTGGGTGTAAGGTTATCTTGTGGAATCCTTGAGGGTAATAGCGTTTAAGCCTTGTGTTGGCAAGACGTTCCGCGTAGCAATTTGCGCAGCCAGGACTGACCTTCGTACACCCCGTAACTGGATTCCAGGTATAGGATGTCCATTGAATTTTTGTATCTCCCATTATTTCTCTTCAACCTCTGCATTCACGATGATGTGAATGTAAGCGTGAATTGCTATGTACATAAGGAATGCATCAATGACAAGATATGTTGTCATTGATTTATTTGTGATTTTCTAGGATTCACAGGAGTGTCTTGATAAACACTCCTGTAACTATTTCAAGCGACCTTTCTCAACCTGATTTCCAACTCCCCAGTTATACACTTCAGGATTGGCAGCAATGATTTTTCCCAGTATTTTTTCTCATCAAATTCAACTTTAAATTGTGTGTATTTTGAATCCGAGTCATCTCTCAAGTGAGTTATGTAGAAATTTGGCATACTAGGGAATCCACAAGTTATTAGCCTGAACTCGTCATCAGAAATTTCTTGTGGGAAAATCTCAAATGTTGGGAAAGAATAGCGTATTTCAGTTGTCCGCAATGAGCAGAAATCCATTAGAGATGAGTGGATTTCATCTCTAACCTGCTTATCTCTTCTCCTTTTTGCCTCAGCTTCCCTTTCTGACTTGCACATATCAGAAATTTTCTGATTCCGCTTGTCTATCTCGGCCTTAGTCTTCCCAGGTCGGTACTTCTTGAGGGGACTTGATAGTGCATCAAAAATCTTTTGAGCTAATTTTGACGATTTCTGATTAGAACGCTGCCAGGTTTTTCCAGAGAGAACTGTTTTGATTCCTATATAATTCTCCGTAACACAAAAAAATCTATGTGTTGATTTCGATTCTATAGGTATCCAAGCTTCTCCATGGCAAGAATCCCACCACAAAATTTGCAACCTCTCTGGGTAGTGCCCCACCGTGTCAGTTGCATTAAGTAATAAGTCTTTACGCTTATTCTTGTCCTGCTCCTTAAGATTTGCATCTTCCCAGAGGCCGATAATTAATTCAGAATCGACATAAATTTCTTCGATATCAGACAGGGGCGATCGCTCCAGTGGCGGACAAGTTATTTCTCCGTATTTACCGAATACTTGGTAAAACCCCTCAACATTTTCTCCCCAATAAACCAGACAATGCGACTGTCGCGCGGGTGCTTTAGGTTGGTAGTTAACATCTAGAAACTTAATCCGCCCCTTCCAAAAACAGATGGATTGATTCCACAGTGGTTCAAACCACTTCGTATCGGTTGCCACCGGTAATAAAGCTATTGCCTCTGTAACATTGCCACTATCAATCTCTTCAACCAGTTTTTTGATCCATTTACCAGGGCAACTATAGGGTGGATTGATGAATACTTTGCCGTGCCACGCGCAAGCAAGTCCATCCTCTCTTATGGTTTTGTGATATTTTGCTGGTATATGTTTTCTCTCGTCGGCACAGGGATCTAGGTCGATAGTCGTCAGGACTTCTCGTACTAATTCGACTATTTGTGGTGGTGTGTACCAACAGTCCGAGTTAACCTGCTTATCGGTTCGAGATAGTTCCAGAGAAAGTTGGTGATGCCCGTGTTCCTCGCCTTGTGTATCCCCTGGCCGATAGCCTGCATCAATCGCCCCTCTGATTTTCTCAAAAATCTCCTGAGCTGATTCAGAGGTTTTATTGGTAGATTTTTGCCATCTCTTGGATTCTGGCTTACATTTAATCCCTATATAGGACTGACTATAATAGAATAGCCTGTACGATCGCTTATCATTTGTATTCCAAATTTCGCCGTGACAAGAATCCCACCACAGAATTATAGTTGTGTGTGCGTGAACTTTGTCCCTGCGAGGCGCGTAAAGCATACTCAAGTGAGCTTCTAGAATATACCCCCTACTCTCTTTGGGGACTTTTGAATCTGCATTTTTCCAAAATGCCACAGTCAAATCCTCCCCATCATGCAGATATTTCAAGCCATCTAAACCAGAATCTACTGGGGTGGTAGATTCCGTGTTTTCTGTGGATGGCTCTAGTTCTTTGGGGATGTAGGAGCAGTTTGTTTCAAGAACCCTGAATTGATATAATCAATTGCTGTTTGTCTCAAGTAATCAAAGAATTCCTCGGCATCAGAAGCCATTTCTCTGTCTTCCGTGGTGAACATACGCTGATATCCTTCTGGCTCGTCTGATTCAATGTCAATTATATAAATCACTTCATAGGAACCTTCGTCGCGCGTCAACAGATAGACGTTGAAGTTTTTATACTGAAAAGATGGAACATTGTCATCTTCTATCCTCTCGACGTGTTCACCTGTGATTTCTTTCCATTCAGAATCACCATTGTTCCCCTCGTTGCCCTTCTCCGTAACTTCTGCTGTATTGAGATGAATCTCTTCGGGCTGAGGTGTCGAACCAGGAGGCTGCCCTCCTCCCCCTGGGGAGGTTGTAAGAAAATCAATATAACTGACAGCTATTTCTGTCCAGGGTTCATATGTCCCCTCATCGGAACTACTTAGCAGCTCTGAATCACTTACTTGGCGCTGATATGCCTCTACGGGGGATGAGTAAGTATTGATTAGACAAAGCTTTTGCTCCTCTTGGGTTTTCAGAAGGTAGATATCAAAATCTCTGTATTTAAAATCCATCTCATTATTGTTCTCTATCGCCTCGATATTTTGTTCATCTGTGATTTTTTCCCATTTATAGGCTCCACCGGAATCATCAGTTCCTCCTCCCGTAACTTCTGTCATAGAAGTTAAATCCACTGGCTCGACATTATTCACTTCAGGTTTGGGTAAAGGCTCCACGCGTGCCCCTGGGGATGTCATCAGAGAATTAATGTAGTCTTTTGCTGCGTGAAAGCAGTCTTTTTCGTTGTCGGGCAATACCTCACTCTGGAATCTTGTCAAAGTTTCAGGCTGGTACAGGACCACCTGATACTCGTACCCTGAATGCTGAACCAGATGGATTTCAAAACCTTTATATTCAGATTTGAACTCTGACCTATTGTTTTTGACAATCTCCCAAGCATCAGGGCTTATCTCCTTACTCCATGTAATCTCCAGGAGGGGGAGTGAAGACGTCTCAGGGGTCGCATCTAATTCACCTGTATCCCTCTCGTTAACTTTTCCTGAAGGCGTCTCAGGGGTCGCATCTAATTCACCTGTATCCCTCTCGTTAACTTTTCCTGAAGGCGTCTCAGGGGTCGCATCTAATTCACCTGTATCCCTCTCGTTAACTTTTCCTGAAGGCGTCTCAGGGGTCGCATCTAATTCACCAGTGTCCCCCCCCCGCAACTTCTACTGTTTCAATATTATTTTCTAGGGGCACAGTCTCAGGGGTTTTGTAAGTTTTATAAACCAATGGGGATTCTGCCTGTGACTTATTGAGTTCAATGCCTATTCCAAGATTTAGTAGTTGATCAACAGGAGTTTGAGTCAAACCACCAGAAGTTTCAGCAGTTTTTTCCTTCAACTTCTGACAGATAATATCTATCTCAGAGTCTTCGGAGACGACACCTAGCAACATCTGGACGTAGTAGGCTGCTTTTTCCTCCCGCTCACACATTTCAACCAAATATTGGTCGTTTTTCTGCAGTTGGAGGTTGATTTGTTCGGCCTGATTCTTCAGTGTTTCTTGCTCTGTGAGTAAATTGGCGCGTTTTTCTGCAAATAGTTCTAATTTGGTCATTTTTCTGTATGTGGGATAGTTGTACGGTATTTTCAGTGGTATATACTGGCGTTTTGAGCGAGTTGAGTAGTAGCTACTTAGCCAGTAAATTTGGCTAAGTAGCAAAAGATAGCTAAAAGTTAGTTTTAAGCTGCTTCTTCAAAGATGAAGCGTGTAAAATCTACGTCACAGTTGCTCACTTCTTCCTTGGTATAGGAGTCTTTGACTCCGGGGATTGCCCCAGAGAAGGAAGCGACAATAATATTATCACCAGTCTCTAGTGCTTCCTCTCGATCATCATCTATGGAAAAGTTCCCGATTTTTGCTGTTAATATTTTCAGTAAGTGTGAATTACTGTCATCTAACAGCGGAATTACTTCCCGAGAATTTTCTATCATTTGGCTACTTACGCCCGTTGCCACGCGCAAGTTACAATCGTCTGTCATCAATTCCATCGGGAATTCGGCTAGTGCTAGAAATATTTTCATTTGGTTTTCCCTTATTTAAGGTTGACGAGAAGGTTGGGTGTTTTAAATTTTCACACTCTTCTTGAGCTTTTCAAAGACTTGTCCTTCTAAAACACCCATAACAATGTCTCGGTGCTGTGCATGATGATTAAAACCTACCGATGCAAGCACACAAAACTGAGCAGCATTTCTTACTGCCTCTTCAAATTCTGGAGCGGGGAAATTATTGTATTTCTCCCACAATGAAGGGGCAATCGCCTTGAATAGCTCAAAAGCCTTATCACACTCTGCATGGCTATGTTTGATAGCATCTTTTAAGATAGCGATAGGGACGCTAAAGTCTTCTTGCTTCGATAACTCATTTTCCATTTGATACCTCCAAATTGTTTTTTTTTAGGTTGATAAGAAGGTAGGAGCAACACTATGGATACCCCTACAAGAGATAGGCTTCACGAAAAATAGACTGAAAAATCAGAAGTTTTAAAGTAACTTAGCCAGGTTCACGTTAGGAGACAAAAATGTGAGCTGGGTAAGTTCAGAATTTTGTTAGTTCACCTCCTTTGATACTGAGAATTGAGGCCATCTGTTGGCAGCCTCACTAAACGACTCTTCTCCTGGAAGGGGAAAAGCAGCTAGGTGAGACTGCTAATAAATGGAATGTCCATAGCGCGGATGTTGCGCTAATATTTGGCCACCTCGTTTTGCGGTAGGAATGTATGTAGAATTCCTGTGGAAAGAAAATTTACGACGTATGTATTAGGTACGAATCATTTAGTCCACAGTCCTTGCCTTTTAAGCCTCAACCTCTGGCAAGGAACTGTGCTTCGCCCATTTGGCAGGCCACCTCCTACTTGACTTTGCAGTAGCAATTAATTATCTATAGTAGTAATGTAACATAATATTGTCAACAGGGTAGGAGTACAAATTTATCCTATATATTCTTTTGGAGTGAGAAAATACACTCTTAGCCTTTGTTGTATAAGGATTTTTGTGATTTTTTTATTCCTACTGCAAAATTGTGTTATTCTTATAGTAAGAATGCGTGAGATGAAAAAGGTATTGTATCATGGAGCAAAACGAGGAAATTGATAATGACAAGAGCAAGAGTGGGGAATCACCATCATGGGGAGGCCAAACAAAAAATATCTATTGCTTTAACCCCGGTGAGCATCCAATATTTAGAGGAACAGAAGAAAAAGACAGGAGTCAGTCGCTCCGAGGTGGTGGAGCAAATATTGAGGGAACACATACCCCTTTCAGCTTCGAGCAAAGAAATTTCCTTGACCAAGGAAGCCTGCTTGAACTTTTTAAAAAATTAGCCTGCCGTCTGGAACTACTAGAGAAAAAATACGCTAAATATGTGGCAGATCACCGAAGCAGATTGATTTCAAGGCTAAATGAACATGAACAGTTCGCCCTTGATGTTCAACCAGAAATGGAGCAATTGAGAAAAGATATTGATGGAATAACAAGGGTCTTAGGTGCATCAACAATTGAATAGTATAAATCCGGCGATCGCCATGAGGATCGCCGGATTTTTCTTTGCTGAGGCCAAGGAGCATCTGTAAAGATCATAACAGATGTATTGTTGTTTGCCGTTGGAGCGATCGACAGTTTATTATTGGTTAAATCTTTGTTGTATTGAATTAAATTATTATGGGCGAGGCGCTAACAAGACAACCCTGGGAAAAAATAAAGGATGAAGCTAAACAGTACCTCATGCGATATCGTGAATTTGACGAATGGGAGGGGCCGATACAATCTGACGATCCTAAATCCCATGAATGGACAGAGCTTTATGAGGAATCACTGGTGCTAGAGGTGATAGAGGTGCTTGAACCAATTGAACCAATTGATAAGAGGCAATTCTACTGTTTAGGATCTTATAAAGACATTTTGATACCAGCTCTCGTAACAATGCTGCAGCATGGAACGCGCATAGAAGGTCAGCAAACATGGCAAACATTGATGATTCTTGCATTCTCAGATCAGGAGGGCTTTTCCGTCTACGACGAGTATTCTATTAGGCTAATAAGCACAGTGCCAAGCTAATAAATTCGAGACACTCAGGAAAGCGATCGCCTCAAGATAAGTATGATCGTAAAAAAAAAACAGGGTTATTATGAAAAACTCAAAAAGACCGAACAATGAAAAAGAAACTATCGAAGAACGCTTGGAAGCCCTAGAATCTAGAAGAATTGACACTCAACGTCTGAATATTTATCTACAAACTTTAGAGGTACGTCTAGATGCCTTAGAATCTAGAGTACGTCTAGATACCTCAGAATCTAGAGTACGTCTAGATGCCTTAGAATCTAGAGAACCAAAAATCCCTAACGCCCTGATCAGTAGTCTAAATACTATAGATAAACGTCTAGACGTCTTAGAATCAAGGCTATCTAAACTTGTTAAATATAACCGAGAAATGCTGTTTGAGAATCTAACGGAGAGTATCAAACTAAACGTTGATACAGCAAATAAAGTAACCTCTTTGCATCAAGAGTTCGTCAATATCAAAGCTTCCTTGGAGTCTCTAAGCGAAGAACCAGTCCCGCCCCTTGAATAGTCTGTAGTGACAAGTAAGGAATTAGTCGCGATCGTAAATCAAATCAACAAAATTATTATGAGGTAAAGAATTTGGACACTAAACAGACAAGTATAAAACCTTGCCCGATGGGATTAGAATGTTCCTTGACCTGCGACATCGTAGAAGACCATTGCCTAAACTTCCATTTCTGTGAATCACAAACTTCTGCTTGGGAGATGCCCTTTATTAGAAGCAACCTCTGGATAGATGACAGTGGTGCTATTGTCGAAAACTGCCCTCACACAGTCGTTGTCAATCCCTACCTACGCCATCATGATTTTAAGCGAAAGTCGTATGAAAAGAACATGGAAGAAGCAGGTTGGGCTGTAGCGATACCTATCCCAATAAACGGAATGAACGGGGGAATAGAAGTCCAGCTTTATTCAGATGCTTTAGACGCGGAATTCTCTACAGGTGTCATTCCTTGTAGAGAGTCGGAACGCGATGATCTTTATTGCAGCCTCGGCTTCAGTGAGGCTATATACTTGCCATTGCAAGAATTTGAAGGCGAAAGTGGTTTCAAGTTTAAGGCTGTTATGTTGAGTGTTCGCCATAAGGATTGGGCGACTTATGGATGGGCTGAGGCTGAATATTTGCCAGAGGTTGATCCTATTCCCTTTTGATTATCGGGAAGCAATCAAACTTTTATTTTAAAAAAAACCATGATTGAATCATCAAACATTAGCGACGAAGTTACAAAGAGAACTATGGAAACAATAAGAGTTTATGATGCAATAGTAGAAAATGATGTACCACTTCTAGTGGCTGACATTATGAAAGAAACTCAGCTTTCCGAAGTTCAAATAAGCAAAGCTTTGACCATCTTAGAACATCTCAAAATAGTTGGCAACTTAAGCTATCCAGAAAAGCCCGCAATTTATGGCATATCCGCCCGATATGAACAAGACTATTAAATTAGAAAAGTAATCTTTTGAAGAGATAAATATGGTACAGTTAAAGTGATAGGTTGACTTTACAATCCCTACCTGTTCGCCATCAGCATAATAGGAAAACCAACAAAATATCAAATTATGACCACCGAAAACAAGACTGGCTATTTCTATTTGGACTTAATAAATATGGGGAACAAAGTTTTCTTGGAATTTGTTTTCCTGACAGGTGACAAACCAGCAGCAGAACGAGTTTTTATTATCTTGAGTTTAGACTCTGTTCTATGTATGAGCTTATTCCCCTCCCTGAACTCTATGGAAATCATATTAAATGATAAGACTGCTTTGGCTTTTGTGGGAACCATAGGGAGGTTAGAGCTAGAGTATCCCGGCATCTCTATCTCTGGAGAAAATTTCGAGATAGTCACTTTAAGCATGGATAATGTTGCGCCAAGCATTGCGAGAAATCTTTAAACCACTCAGAAAAACGATCGGGAGTATTGATTTAATGTTTGCTATGATGAGCGGTTTTATCTCACTCAAAATCCCTGTATTAGGGAGATTCTATAAGCGCTTTTATATAGAGCGAAACTCTATATTTCCTAACATACCTGCACCTAGGATAGAGCTGTTGGTAAATAACTTAGGTTGGTGAAAAATGGAACAAGAAAATCCGATAATAATATTTCGCATGAAATTTGATGATAATTTTACACCCATTATCAGAATGTCATTAGCGGATATTTTAGAAATGAATGAGATTTTTCAAGCTGAGTGGGATGCTCTAAGTGGTGGTGAACAGTATGATATTTTGATGGAATCAAGTAGAGAAGCATTTTTCAATTTTATCTACTATAGCTTCGAGGAATTAGATGAGGATTAATTATGATTGACAAAAATAAAGCTACCGATAAAAGGATTTATCTTCAAGCACTGGGCAACAGGACTTTTTTAGTCTTCTCCTGGAGATACGATAATTGTCTTCATTATGAATCTATAAATATTGACAGTATTGTCTCTGTAAATATTGATTCAAGTGAAGAAAGATTTCGATTAGATTGGTTTGATATTTCCAGAGTCCCATCTAATTCGTTCCAAGTGTTTTTTGACTCTAATATTTACTCCAATATAAGCTTTGTAAATCATGCAGTAATAGAGGAGAAAAATGATACAGCAAGAACTTTGTGCAGGCTTATATTGGGTGTAGATATTTCTTGAGTTATTGGGCGAATTCGTATATGAAACAAGAAAATCCAACCATAAATGAATAAAATCTGTAAAACCAAGGGAGATATGATTTCCATGGAAGAGAGAAAATCATCAGTAAAAGTTTATTTTTTAGGATTGGCAATTGTTAGAATAGAAGGTCAACCTTTTCTAAAAATCATACTTGAATTAGGCGGAGACAGAAGATTTGTTTATGTCAACTTCAGCAATGTATTAAGTATTTCTAATCATTCAAGTCTTGGCAACAATTCTGTCAAAGTCCAATTTAGCAAAGGCATAATAGATTTAAGACTCTATGAAATGAACGCTGCTGACCAATATGAATTATTCTACACAGGTAAAAATGGGTATTGTTTCCGTAATATTGAAGGAAAATTAGATGATTCAATCAAGAAACTTTTATTTGACGAAACTTGAATAAGGTTATAAGATACATTCAGAAAAGCCTTAATTGATACTACTGATGCAAAAATTTCAACTTTCTTCAGGACTAACAAATATTACTGCTATCTTGACTTGTGAAAAGAATACTTGTTATTCATCAAGGCAAAGATGGGTCTTATCTTTTGAAAATGAAGATATAGAATATACTTCTAGCAATTCTCTAATTGCTCGTGACTATGCAAGGAAAATTTTTAGAGAAAAAGTCTTTCCTCAAAGTTCACGTTGGGATGGTTTAGAAGGAGAGTTCGACCTAACAGAAATTCATTCAAATTCAAGCGATCGCTAATCATGTTTCGGGAGAACTAATGCTCTTAAGACTCAAGATAAAATATCTGATATTTTATTACACATTTTCAACCCACTACTGTGCATGGAAAAACTTAGTTTTTAAGCCTTATAACCATGCTAGTTATTGTAATTTTTGGCATCACTTAGGTAATGAGCCTCCAAAACTACCTCCCAGGGGTGGACCTGATATTGACCAGTTTCACTATCGGTGGCGTTATGAAAAAGCTGACAACTACAGGTGACTCGGAGTCGCCCTCTCTCATGCAATGAAGCCTACGTCAGGAGCAATGGCTATGCAAGATAACAAGCATGAATACTTGAAAATCAATAAAGATAACAGGAAAAACTCATGGAAATATTAAGCAACCCTAGTTGGAAGAAGCAAGGAACAGTAATCAGGGAGAAAATTTCAACATCGGAAGCAATTAAAAAAGCCGGGCTAGATTGGAGCGTAGTCAAGCAGCCACTAAACAGGATTAACGAACAGGGAGAACCAGTCCTGATTAAAGATTCAGTAGCCTTAGTCAGGGAAGATATTGATGAGTTTTTTGGAGTAGCCAGCAAAAATATATCACATACTTCAAAACGAAAAAACTTTCAATTTTCTCGATCCATTTATTGAAAAAAACGAACTATTGATCGATTCAATCGTGCCTTATAGTAACGGAAAACATATTATGATGGCCTGTAAGATAAACAAAGAGCCAGTAGAAGTAATAAAAGGTGACTTAGTTGAATGCTTTCTAGTTGTCAAAAACGAACATTCGGCAAAAGGAGGACTGAAGTTGCAATTTTTAGGAATGAGATTAGTCTGTGATAACGGCATGACTGTCCCAGAAGAATTAGGAAGTATTAGTTTTAGGCATAGTAAAACGCTAGAGTCGAAAATGAGTGAACTCCAGGGATTCTTAGACATAGAGAAAAAAAACTTTCTCTACAGGAATTGACGCTTACTGGAAGATGATAGACTACAACTTGCCTCGATACAAACTTGAGGAATTTTTACAAAAAGTATTTTTGACTCAATTTAAAGCGAAGCAATTTTATTGTTTAAAGAATGGTTTGCCAGAACCTGAAATCTGGGACTTGCGAGTAGTCAAAGAGGTAATTAAGAAGTATTATATTACCTGTGAACAAATGCCTAAAATTGAGGGTACATTATATTCGGCTGTACAAGCAGTCAGTAATTATTATAGCCATACGTCGAACGTACACTCTCAGTTATTTGGAAATGGTTCTTTGGCTATGAGAAATAGCGTTAAGCAGGCGGTTAGCATGATGAGATAATAATTAGAATAAAATCAACTATCTAGTGTAATAACAGATTTTATTGCATCAAAACGCGGACGAAAATGCTTCACACAGAAAAAAAGAAACTAACTACTAACTCAAAAAAACAGGGATTTTATATGAAGAATATGAATAATATTCAAGCAAAAATTTGGCGAAGATTTATCTATTTAAGAGCTTACTCAATAGTCGCTTTCTTCATCTTTGAATGGAACTTTCGCTACTGGAAATCCTTGTTTTCAAAATACGGAGAGAACTATCGCGAAATCTTCTGGAGACATCTAAACTATTCTGTCAGTAGTAAAGTAACTGGTGACTATTATTATTTTTCGATCTACATCGGAGATGACTTCTACCGGAGATCAACAGGTGATTATAGTTTTAGGGATGATGATGATTTTTAAGGAAAATGCTGCATAGATTGTATGGTTTAAGAGGGAAAGATTACGTCAAGGAGTATAAGCGATTATATCAAGAATTGAAGCAGGAAATAACTGCTGACTACATCTCAATAATCAATGAAACTGGTAAATTTACTCCCAAAGATTCAGGCTATCTATGCAACAAATATTCTATCCCGGTTAAGGTGATGGATGATTGGCTACCAGACTATACCTTGGAAATAAGAAATGAGATAGGAACATTTTACCCCTCTGGTTCTTGGGAGAGGTGCCAGGATTCAGGTATTAAAGCTAGAGATATAGGAGTTGTTTGGAAAGAAGAAATGATTGCTTACATTAAAAAAGTACCATTCGAGAAGACTGTTTATTATGAGATGGCAGTGTCGGTAAAATTGATAAATGATACTGAGAACTGGCTCAAAAGAAATTGCATCATCAAATACGCTCATCCCATAGTTATAAAAGATAGATTTATAGGCAAATACTATCTTTTAATGGCTAATAATTCCGAAAGTAAAAAGACATTGGAAAAGAAGGTGGCGCAAGCAGTAAGTCCGTTTTCAACAATAGCAGCCCTAATTGCTAAATCAGAAAGCGTTAATTAAGGATTAGAATTTGGGGACTGTCTGTAATAGCAAACTGATCGAAAAAAAAAGGAGTCAAAATGATTATTTTCATGGCTAGCGAACAATTGCCAGTCTCGTTATTGGAGTCCGATGGAAGTTTAGAAATTCAAACTTTTTCACCTGAAGAATTTATCCATAATTTTCGAGGGAATGAAATTATATTTGTTGATACGTTGCTTAACGAGACACGAAGAATCAAGGAAGTCCTTTCTGAAGATTTTAAATACTTAAAAAGAATTACTTCCGAAGAACCGCCAAAGACAGGAGACAATATTCTTGTTGTTGCCGTTTTTGTGGCACCCTATCCAGGTGGGAATATCTTACCCTATTCAATGTTAAACGTGAATTTTAAAAAGTTTACTTATAAAAAAAAAATACTTATGATTAGCAAAATAGTTGACTTTCTTCGTCTCTTACCACAGCCACAATTTATATCATTTGGGTGCTTGAATCTTTGGGATTCTCTATTTGAGGATTTCATCACATACATCACCTTAGAAGACGATGACTTCTCACCAAACCTATACACCATAAACTTTGTCCATTACAAAAACACATCCCTAACCGTGATTAGCTTGATTAAGTACAAGTCCGGAGTAGAACTATCACACAAAGTTGTTTGGCTGCCATCAGATCAATCCCAGATACCATCGAAAAAATGGAGAGATGCTAGTCAGGAGATTCTGGAGGATCATATCCAGGAGGTTTTTGCTCAAGCTATAGCGGATTTAAATAGAGCAATAGATGATGATCATCTACCTTCGTCGGCCGACGGTATGATTCTGTACATTTTAGAAGTGGGAATTGATAAATACCTTTTACAGCAGAGTGAGAATTGATTTTAAATTGTCAACTATTCACCTGTTAAAAACAGATAAGACCCTAGGATTATCCTGTCTTCTTTTCTATCCATCTCTAGCCAATCTTCCCGACTCAATGAGTCTACATAGGTCTTGTAAAATGCTGCTCTTTTCTCTTCAATAGTAAGTGGCCTTGCACCAAAAGCATCTCTGAAAAAGTCTGTTAACGACATCTTAGTTAAGGCCATATTTAAAGCCATGGCCTCTTTCTTGCCCCTAGAAGCAGCGTATAAAATTAGACGGGCAAAATCATCTATACTGATTAGCTTGCTAGCCTGCTCACCTCCATCAGAAGGTGTTACCACTTCAGAGATAAAATTCGTAAAACCAGCTCTAGTTATTGCTTTAAAGGTGTTACCACTTCTACCAATACTTCTGGATAGCCAATTTTTGTTATAGCCTATAGCTTCTGATGCCGTTGTAATTGACACATAGTAAGTTCCATCTGGAAATTCAAAACCCTCTACTTCAATTCCGGGGCAAAATCTTACAATTGTTCGTTTTGCTTTTGCTGGTTTATTCATGCTAAAATATCTTTGTGAGTTGATAGTTACAGCTTAATTGTTTCCTGTTTTTGTAGTTATTAATAAGCTGCAACTTTTTGTATATTTTAACAACTGATATTGCTAGGCGTCTAGTAGGTAACAGATAGTCTACTAGACGCTTTAGAAGGAAAAATTATTAATTGATTGATATCAATTTCCATTCTTCGTACCACTCGCCAGATGGGCTATCATCTTCATCGTCCCACCAAACTAGGTGACCTTGCAATAGCCAGTAGTCTAATGAATCTATGGTTATATCGAGGAGGTATTTCCAACGAGATTCTGAACCATACCGACAGCAGATCATGCCGACTACTGTTCCTTTGTTGTCGGTGTTTGCGATTTTCACTAGGTCTCCAAATTTGTGTTCTGGCGTGGGGAAGTCGGAGGGGAAGTTTAAGTAGCGGGATTTGGCGGTTCTAACTTGACGTGGTTGTATTGGATGGGGTGCTACAAGCATTAATTTCCAGCTCTCGTACCAGTGGTTACACGGGCTATCATCTTCGTCTAATGCATGGATTAGATGACCTTGAAATCCCCAGTAGTCTAGTGAATCTATGGTTATGTCTAGGAGATATTGCCAACGAGATTCTAAGCCATACCGACAGCAAACCATGCCGACAATTTTTCCTTTGTTGTCGGTGTTTGTTATTTTTACTAGGTCTCCAAATTTATATTGTGGTGCGGGGAAGTTGGGGAGTAAAATTAAGCAGCGGGATTTGGCGCGTCTTACTTGACGTGCTTGGATTGAATGAAGTACCATAATTATTAACCTTTTTAGTTGCTGTCTCAACTTGACAGGCCAGGGAAGGGAAGGTTCTGGACAAACCAACCCAACCCGTTTATAAAAAGCCTTGTACGAGTTGTAATAACGAATTTAACAGCGTGTAGAAAAAATGTCAACTGCTACTGGCTGTGTCGCGACGGTAGAAACGTCCCAGTAGTAATCAGGTAAATAAATATTTAGAGTAAGAGCGATCGCCTCCTGTTTTTACATTAACGATGGGTGGGAGCGATCGCTTTCTGGTTTTGCGTAAACGATAGGTAGGAGCGATCGCTCTTGTCTGCTTCCCTCCCTAGTGAGTATTAACTGCGGGGGGATAAAAAGTTTTACTCAATAATCTCCACCTCATCTCTATAAAAGATTTCCTCCGTTCCATCGTCAAGGCCAACTTTGACTTGATTCTCTGACAGTTCTGCCAGCAAGTCCCCTACCTTATCCTTGTATGATTTGTGTTGCTTGCGAGGCTTGGTAATTTTGACTTGCTGTGGGGCGTGGTGTTTTTCAGTTTGGTTATTTCTCTGGCTGTCAAGCTGTGAATCTGCCTTAATATCTCCATCCAAAACATTCAAGTCTAAAATCTCCCCTGTTTGTTCCCAGAAGGCCACATCCTTTTCAATAAACTGAATAACTCTCTTGGTCATAGAGATTTTGGCCACTACGGCTAACTGTTTAAACTTCAAACGTAATGACTCGTCATCAAAAAAAACTCTAATACTTGGTTTGTCAATTGGCATAGATAGGATACTAAGGCTATTTATGTCTAGTATGCTACGTCTTGCAAAAAACTTCTATATGTTACTTGACATAAATATGCAACCTATGCCAATATATGAGTATGCAAGGTTGCACACCACAGCCTTGCAAGATAACAAAGGGAACGTAGGAGAAAGCCAGAGCGCCCATGAACCGCAGCTAGTACCTTGACTAACTTATTTTAATCTTGAGCGTTTACCCGGTACACAAAAATCAGATAAAACTGAGTACCCCGTAAACACAATCTGACTTCATAATTCAAGGAAAACTGTACAGCGAACTGTATAGCCTCGCCGTACAGGGGATAGATTTTACCTATTACCTTTAGTTGCCCTTGTCATCGTCAAGAGAGATATTTAACCTCTCTAATGTTTCGTGAGTTTCTTTGTACTTACTAAACTCGTGCAAAATACCTTGTTCAACCCAAGGAGTGCATATCGCACTTTGACTTTTTCCAGAAACGTCAGTCAAAAATACTAGGACTTTGTATATATAGTCAGGGATGCTGACTGATATCTGTTTCATTGGCTTTTGACTACCCTTATTGCCTCTTGATATACAAGTATATTCCATGTATTATCTAAGCATAGATAAAAAAAAATACTTATTAGTGAATGGATGAAGCCCAGAAAAACTATAAGTGGTTTTATTTATCTATACCTGGTTTACACCTTAAATATACTTTAAAAATTCCATAAACTCTCGTTTTGAAGCAAGAAACAAAGGGAACGTAGGAGACGTAGCCAGTGTCGCTATCTAAGCACCACAGCTAGTACCTTGACTAACTTATTTCAATCTTGAGCGTTTACCCGGTACACATAAACCAGGTAAAACCGAATACCCCGTAAACACTGTTTTTTGGAGCAAGCAGCAAAGGGAACGTAGGAGAAAGCCAGAGAGCCCATGAACCGCAGCTAGTACCTCCGCTGACTTATTCGCTGAACGTTTACCCGGTAAACATAAATCAGGTAAAACCGAACACCCCATGAACGCAATAAAGCCGGAGGTAATTAACCACAACAAAAAAGGATTAATACCAAAAAACCGAGTCAGAAAAATGTTAAGAGTCAAAACTCGCAAAACATTCATCAAAGACTACAAATTACTAAAGTTAAATCACACTCACTTCACTTGGGGTGAGATTAAGCTCTTGTATGCTCTTCGACTATTCCTAGAGCATGGCAAAAGCGGTGTTTTTGGCAGACAACTCTACCTGAAGTTGTTACAAAAACACTCCCCCCAAGAGATACTCAAATCAATCAACATAGACTTAGAAACCAAATTCAGAGAACTACAAAACCAATGGATTTACAAGACATAGAAAACGTAAACAGTCGGTCATTTTCCCAGAATAAACAACCCGAACCAACCAACACCAACCAAAGCCAACAAGCCACCCAAAAACATCAAAAACCCAAACCAAAAAACAGAACTTCAGCTATCAACAAACTCCAAGAAACAACCAACGGTCGAGCCGACATAATTGTTAAAGCCAAAAAAGCCAGTCAAATCAAAACAGTAACCGCAGGTTACGAGTCCGGATTAGAAGAAGCGCAACTCTATGACTCAGGTAGAAACCAAGGTTTTGTGGACGGCTTAATCATGTCAGAAATCCGGCGAGTAGATAGCATCCAAGAAGAACTACAAAACATCAACCAAGAAGCATTAGACCTTGACGTCAGCGCTATTACAGGAGCCTTTGACCCTGTATCTAAACTATTAGAAACTAAACCAGCAATAGACGTAAAAAAGTATCAGCAAAAATTCTCACTTTTGCCCTACTCAGAAGAATCATAAATCTAGAAAAACAACTAGCAAAAACGGAGAAAAAAACACCAAAACCGCAGTTTTGTGAACACACTTGTTTAGTAACAGGATTCCCATTATTATGATTGAAAAAAAGATATTGGCCGACAAATGTTTAGGCTATTACGGAGCCAGTCAAGAAGTCAATAGTGAATTAGATTACGACGGTTACCCACCAGTAGTTTCTGAAGAAACAAAAGAAGGGATTTATCAAGCAATTGAAAAATCATATCCCCAAATAAAAGGTATGAGCGAACCTGATAAAAAAGCAGTTGCTCGATGGGTGATTAATGAGAGCTGATTCGGATTATCTTTAGCCTTTTAAATCAATCTAAAACCTAGTGCTAGCCTAGTTTTTAGATTTCTGTACAAAATCAAGACTTAACCAACAACTTAGTCAAGCAAAAAAAAGGAAAAATTACACCATGAAACTATCAGTAATTGCCTTTTCAATAGGCTACAAAATAGGCAAAAAACTCAAACAACTATGGGAGGTAATTACTGATGCTTGGTGTAATCCTCCACAACCAGACTATCACATTGCAATAGAACTATTAGCCAGATGATTAACTCTATTGCCACTCTAATTTCTATCCCAGTATTGTGGTTAGTAACCCTTGAATTGATTACCAAATTGAGATGACAAAACCAATAAAATCAAAAGGCTACATCAGAAACAAATTCACTCCCAGAGATGAAAACTTTGTCATGTCTGGCAGTGAAACTAATACCAAACCTAGACGATATATCTGCTGTGGTGAAACCGTCGTCGCCAGACTCAAAACTGAAAAATCAGCCATCAAGCTAGCTCACGATTTAAACACCAGACTACAGGGAATCTCGGATTTATGACTCAAATAATTCCCTGCCGGAACAAAACCAAAAAAAAATTGTCAGAAGCTGTTGATTGGATACTGATTGATTGGCATCGTTGGGTTAATGGTTTGAATCAATTTACTAACAATATTGCTAGTAATTCGACAACAGAAAATTCACCAACCAATGCCGAAGGCGATGTATTAGGAGACCTTTAATTTATGTCAACAGAACAAGATTATCAACAACTTTATCAACAGATTCAAGACCAAATTAAGCAGCAGGAATTAATCTTGCACTTCCTCTACCGAACCCGAATAAAAATCAAATCTCAACTGTTAGAGCAAGCATTAAATAGTGAACGACAGGAGGTAAGTTGAAAATTCACTCACAATACGTCCCGGAATATGTTGATACATTCCTAAGATTTCCTAATGCACCTCCGCATATTAAATATATAAATGACGAACGTTGCAGAAGGAAACATTCAAACCAGTTAAAACTAACTAAAAAAAAGAGTTAAAAATGGTAAAGGTGACAGTTGACATTAGAGATAAATATTGGCTGGCAAAATCTTTAACAGCAATTGAAATATTAGCAACTGAAGATGACACTAATATTGATGATGTAGCGGGTTTAGTCCATACAGCCAAAGATGCTGCCGCTAAATGCAATCCTTGTATACAATGCAATCCTTATATACCTCTAATGGAGGGTGAAATGGCATTCGACGATATTATCGAATCAATTCAAGCCTTAAGAGATAAAGTCAATGAGCTAAAATCAAGCTTGTAGATGAATATATCAAACTAACTAAAATAGGAGTAAAAATGACAGACAATGATATGTTTTTTGGCGGTTCCGAAGTTGGCAATAGAAAATCAGGGGGCAAAACAGCAACCATTTCTACAGGATGTATAACTCCTGACAATGGTGGGTATTCTCATGTTTTCTTAGAAGAAGGAAGCAATGCAGTCAATACTTGGGAAGCTCAAGGTTTAATGTTATCTGAAACAGATGTTTTAGGTAATCAAGAGCTAGCTAAAGAAATGAAGAAACAAGCTGCTTTTGCAGGCAAGAATTACGCTGCTATTAAGTCTATGGCTCAAAGTGAAAGTACAATTGCTAAATTCTGGAGCAAGAGTAAGTTAATCGTGGCCCAAAGTGTTAAGAAGCAATGGGATAGTTTCAACCAAATGTTTTCAGGGATGGACAGACTGTGGGCTGGCTACGATATTGGTAAAACCCGCCGTCAACAACAATTCCAGATGATTGACAGGCAACGTCAAACTACTCTAGGTACTATGAAAAAGAAGCACTCAGAACAGTTGAGTGCACTAAGTTCCAAGATTTAAAAAAATAACCGAAAAATAGGGAGATAAAAATCATGCGGGGCAAAAAAAACAAAAAAGGCAAAAACCGTACACAAATTGGAATTGTAAATTCTACTGATAACTTCATTCAACAAGTCGGAATCATTAATATCAATGACTCTCAGGGTGCGAACCCTGATATTTCTACCGGCAATTCTGGTGACTCAATAGGCATATTAAATGAGCCAGGAGCTATAAATTACGGCACTCAAATAGACATAATGAATTTGGATTAAAACTTAGTTAGAGCGGGGCGGGGATATCTCCCGCTCTTGATATCATGGCAAAACAAAAATTAATCTGGTATTCAAGCTTAGGAGTTTTTAGTAGCTGCCTAAGTATTTTTTTAGCAGAAATAGTGCAGATGTACCCGGCTTTAGCTTTGTTCTACCTAGCTTTGGGGTATATTGCATATAGAATTTTTCAAGGTAATAATCATCCTCAAGCTCGTGATGGAATGGCAGCCAACTTAGGTAGGGGGAGCATAGATTATGGTTGGTGTTTGCTGATAGCATTCACTGGGGTTTTAGTAGGGGGTGGCGCATCATGGATATTATGGGCAGTCCAGTCGCTTTCCTTGTAGGAGGTGTTGGTTGTATGGCGTTCGCTCTCCATCCCCACAGTTCAAATGCTGTGAGTGCTTACTTTGCCGGATGTGGAATAGCGTCTGCGGGCTATGCCATGAAGCGCTCCTACGAACTGCAGGTAGACGGTGCTATCGCCAATACTATGAGAGAATATCACGTTACCAGTACCGCTGCCGAGGCTGAAATCAGAATCAATCAATTGTATGAAGTAGCGTACCCACAGCAGCAAACAATGATGTTGATGCCTCAGAATACTGAACTTGATGTGGATAAATATTTTGAATGGATTAGATTTGTCACAGAATCAGACAAGTACCCTCACGCCATATTGGAGGCTGAAACAGGAGGGGGGAAAAGTACCTTAGCAACAGCATTCGTAAAGTATCTGGGTGGTGTTGCTATTGTTTCGAATCCGCACTATAAACCAGGTGACTTCCAAGAGTTTACTAATTATTGTAAGGGGATGAATTATGGGAGTTGGAAGCAAGACACAATTCCAGAACATTACCTCAAGGATGATAAATCAATGGAAATACTGTTTCAAGATTTCCTTGATGATAATTTGCCTTTTACAGTAAGTTGTGCTCATTTCTTCAAGATCATTCACATAGAAATGAAGCGGCGTTACAAACTGAGAGAAAAAGGTATAGAGAACTATCCATTTATTAACATTATTGCTGACGAATTTAACGAAACTATAGACGAGCTGAAGCAATCAAAATCAACCAAGGATGATGAATGGTTTAAGCCAACATTTAAGCAATGTTTTATCTCCATTCTGAGACAAGCAAGAAAAGTCGGTATTAGACTAATTGGACTGGTTCAAAATGCTGAGTTAGAGGCTTTAGATTTAAAAGGTTTAGGCTCAGTCAGGAAATGTTTCAAGAGAGTCAGACTAGGGGAGATAGCTAAAACTTATAGTAAGAAGATTAACCCCGAAGTTTACTCTTGGTGTCATACTCAAAACTATCCTATTTTAGTAGAAGATACTCCAGCTAAATTACCAATCCCTATCAATATGATGGTTCTGGAATCTGTCAAAGTTGGAGATGATTCTGAGGATAATGAAACTCAAGAAACTAACAATAATTATAATGACAATGAAGCCGACGATTGTAACAATAATTCTGATACTGAGCCTGACAATTATGAGGGTGATTTCCATGATGATTCCGACGAAATGCAAGACAATCTATCGGACAATAAGATTGACTTAACAAAGAAAAAATTACCAACTTTAGAGCAGATTGAGTCGGAAATCTTAGCCTTCTGTATCTTGCAACAGTCCGTTACAGTTAGAGAAGTTCAGACTAAATTCAAAAAGTATAAACTTACTGCTGAAACTATCAAGTCAATCTTTAAAGATTTCGAGACAAAAATACTGGGAACTGTAATAGAGAAGCAAGTGGGAGGTAAGGTTAGTGTTAGATTCACAACCAATGACACATCGGATGTTGCTCCAGGCACAGCAGATGTAGATTAGATGTTACTAACCGATGTTACTTCATGTTTTATGGGATGTTCAGCGATTTTAACAGTCAATAAAATTTTTCTGATAATTCCCAAAATCCTCCAAGGAACTGCAATAGGTAGGCGATCGCCGTGACAGCTAAGTTCCAAAAACTAAAGTTACAAATCAAACTTATTAATTAGGAGAAAAATAGAGGAAAATAGATGGAAAAAACCAACCAAGAAATCAATCATAGCTTGACATCAGAAATAATCAAAAAAACTTTGCCGTTAGTATTGCTTTTCTTGGTGTTAGGCGGTGGTGGTATAGTTGCAGTATTCAGCCAGAAATCTAAGCCGGAAAAAACAATAGAAAAAAATATAAAGCCTGTAGTGAAAAAAGTAGAACAGAAGCAACCGCAATTACCGCCTTATACGTTATTCGTAGAAGGAAACAAAGTCAAATTAAAGTTTCATAGCAATAATTCAAGCATGGAGTTTTCTAACTTGTCCAATGAGCAAAAAGTTTGTTTGGCTAATGGTGGTGGAATTGGTTGTGTTTTACCTGGATATGTGGCACAAACTAAGTCGACAGAAGAGGAGATAAAATCTACGTCTGTGACTAAAAACAAGAAACAAACCTTCCAGATCCCAGAGATAGAAGCTAGTGCAAATACAATAGATAATGTCATGCTTATTAGTGGTGTAGGTTTGGGTTTATTATTCATAGATAACATTAGGAAAAAATGAAAATTATCATGCAAAAAAAAATAATTTTTCAGGTATCGTCTTTGATATGTCGGGCGCTATCTTGCTCTGGAGAAACTTGGTTAAAAATAAATTCAACAAAGATAATTACAACAATTCCTGAGATTATATCTCACACAAGGAATTGACAGATGAAGGGGTGGAAATACACATCCTTAAGACCATACTTTCTGAGCAGTTTTATGAGTGAATGCAGGAACCGATAGAAAAAAAGGAGGCGATCGCTTGTATACGCCCTATTATTATAATGTGTACTTCTGATGGCATCTTAATGGTTATTTAGATGGACTGCAAGGAATTTATTAGACTTGTCGCCAAATAGAGGAAAAAACGTTCAAACTCAGGTAGAGTAATATTTTCAGGATTTTTATTTTTATTGATGGCTATAATCCTTACATATCAAGCGTCTTGAGGATTTTTTAAGTTATAAAGCGACAAGTCTATTCAAGGCACAATGGATAAATTTGCTGAACTAGCATCTGCTGAAATTATGGAATATTCAGAGTTTATGATTAACCAAGCTTTTCTTAGATATGACGATGCAAATGAGACAAATGATTCTTTCCCTATAGCTGTCATTGCTTATATGATGATGAACAGTTCCGCACCCCTGGCAACCTTATTAGATTTCTGTGCAACAATTAACTGCGAATATTACCATGATAATATTCGCTGACTAGTAGTTGAATATTATCATGGTCTCCAGCACCCCCCTAGACAAAACTCAAAATTTTACTAATTTTGGTGAGGCGAGAATTATTTATAATTATAGTAATTCTAAGTCAAACTAACTACAATTGTTACACATGAGCTGTAAAGAAGTTTGGTCGCCCTCAGCTAAAAGCTAAAAAAAAGTAAATGCTGAAAAATATCAAACATATTTTGAGTTTTTGTGTTAGTAATGTTAATACATCTATTAACGGACATATCAATAGATATATTATCAGAAACTTTCCAGAAGGGTAGTTAAAAACATATGAGTCTCTTTCATAATAATGATTAGAGAGAATTTGTTGAAGACAAAAAGGCTGCCTTGTTGTTGTGAAATTATTAGCGAAATAAGCTCAAATACCTCTTTAGTACGATTAAGTGATTCAAACTTTAAATATAAAAGTCGAGTATTTGAATGGAGAAATTTAAGGATAAATGTGCACCTGGGGGCCAGACTCGAAGGTGTAAGATATTGTTCCCTCGTAACTTCCGAAAATGTTACATATATTGATACCAGTCAAAGGTTTCGTCATGTAAAGAGAGCAATATATTGTCAGGTCTTCATCAGTTGTCATTGGCGCATCCGTTGACAGATAAGGAGTTATTAAAGGAAGGTATGATTCCGTACCATAATTATATAGCAGAACGCTGCTATATTTCGCACCGGGTAATAAACCTGATTGAATGTGAAAGGTAAGAAGAGCTGCGAACCCATCCTTGACTGTGTAAATTTGCTGTTTTTCTAGCTCATTTGCTATTGCTTGTGATTCTGATGTCGTTAATTCATCGGCAGGTGCGTCCCGCCTTGTCAGCGCTGATATCCGATGAACCAACAGTAAATTATTAAAGCTAAAGAAAATTGTAAAATCTTCTCCGAAAGGGCGTTTTTCTTTTTCTTTTTGAAATAGTTGGTTACAATTAATTAATTCTATTTTTTGGTCGTTATATTGATTCAATCCTAATCGCAGGTTTCCGGCGATTCTTTCTTCTATCCTGTGTTTTACCATAATGCCTGATCTTTCCAAGAATGATTCACTAACAAGAAATCTTAACACTTCTCTTTTAGAGAGGAAAAGAGGTAAGCAATTTCAGATGCCCAATATTAATGCGGGTATAGTTTTCGAGAATCAAATACAAGAAGATGGGAGTATTGAGAAAAAATATGGTATTAGTTTGGGGTGGAAAAATTTAGGTTTGACTGTAACCAATCAAGAACTTAGCGTGGGGGCGATGTGGAAAGGAATTGGGGTTTCTCTTTCAACCGAGAATGGTGGAACATTTGGGCTTGGGATTGGTATAGTCGGCTTTGAGCTAGATAGGCATGGTGGGGGCGCTATTAGCTATTTACTTGATACTTTTAGGATCGAAGTGGCAAAAAGTGGTTGTACTTATATTAAAGAAACTTTTGTTGGTGGTGTTTATGTTTTCACTGAGGCTGAGGAAATTCCTGATTGTAGAGAAGAAGAAGATTCTGGGGAGGAAATAGAGTTTGAGGAAGGACTAAAATGGATAGACGAAAAAACTCTTGAGTATACTGAAAAATTGGATGATCCAGGCGATTCTAATTTTGACCCAGAGGATTTTAAGAGTGATTGTCAAGAGGTGTTTATCAAGCCATATCATATCTATACAGCCAAGACTCACTCCGGCGAGAATAAAATAGTCTGGTTCTCCCGGGAGTCGCACTATACAATTCATTCAGAGCTGCTAGATGTGGGCGTAGTCTTGCGAGGACTGGGGAGATATGATGTCAACCCAAGGAAAACTACTATGAAAATGCACTCCAGGGTAGATCGCGATAAATGGGGAAGTTGGAAAGTTTATTATACCTCGGAAGTTTTACACTATACACTACGTGATGGACAGGTGGTTCCATGGATCAATGTGGTTGATAATCGCTCAGGGCCAAGAGCACCCCATGGAACACGCTATGACAGAAGTATTCCTCCTTCTTTCTTGGGAATTGTATGGAGAATACGATCAGGGACGACCATGACTGTCAGCGGGAATGCGTCGGGAGTGAGATACAATTACCATCAATTGCTTGAGGGGCAATGGGCTCGATTTGGAAGAGAATATTATAGGCTTATACCTGGTTCTAAAGCTCAGAGAAACCCCGAATGTTCCCCCATTGGTAGCGGTAGTTCAGGTAATGGCGGTTCTCTAACAAAGTATGATAAAACAAGGCGGGTTGTGAACGTCCCTCCTCGGCGAATAAAGAAGCGAAAGAAAAAAATGAAATCTTGTTGTTTTAGCCCAGACGATCGTAAGTTATTGCAGTTGCTTGTCTTAACCCAGGGAAGTTTATATTTCCCCGGAAAATTTAAAGTAGATAAACAGGTGATAACGCCTGAATTCCCTGCAGCAGATATAGAAGAGGGAAATTTAATTACCAATCACCTCCAGCTAAAGCTTTATTTAGCATCCTTATCTCCTGGTAGTCCCCAAGAGAATGAACTTTTAGAAAAAATAGGAAAACTATTAGGCATTCCTGAGAACGGCCAACTAACAACGTTTGGGGAGGAAGAATATCAGATCGATAGCAAAGAAACAGGTTTTCCAGTGGAAATACCTGATTACCTTAATCAACCCAGGGATGATGAAGGTAAATATATAAAAGATTTGTCTCAGTATCCTAAGGTAGAAATTAATAGCATTAGAGAATTGGAATTGTATCGACTTGAGATGCAGCAGCGATTATATAGGTTTAGCGGTGCGGGACCCACATTGGAGAGCAAATATGCAATACCGCTTAATTTAATGATCCCTCTTGCCGAGGATGGGGAATTTGAGGAAGTGGAGACGCTGACTGCGATCTTAACCAGAATAATAAGTATAATTCAAGCTTTCGGATTTCCACGAGGATTACGATTTAACATTAAAACCCCCAATGGAAGGCTACCGTTGCAGCCTCTAACATCAAAGGACTATCTGGAAAGTTTGGGAAATATAATAGCCGAAACCAACATCAAGACAACAAGGAACCAAGTGAGTCTCACAAATCTATCTATGCTAGGTTCTGAATTACATAAGTTAGCTCTTCTAATTTATAGGCTAGTTGTATTGCTAAGAAAAGGTATCGGTATCAAGTGGAGAAAAGTCACCAACAAGAACGCCCTTCAAGAAACTGGGCAGGAACTTACAGTTAAAACGTATTCTAACACTACTGCGTTCATTAAGCTACTTAAAAAGAATAAAAACGAAGGTAAAGGCAAAGGTAAAGGCAAAGGTCAAGGTAAGGGATTTCCCAATGAAGACCCAGATATAATTATCAATGATATTGACGCACGGCAAGACTTCATCAACAATCATGGTGAAATCAATGTCGCAGCATTTGATACCGAGGAGGAAGCGCTATCTCTGTATGCTCAACTATTTAAAGATAAGATATAAAAATCATGGCAAAAAAAGGTAGAGGTAAAGGTAAAGGTGGAGGTAGAGGTAAAGGTGGAGGTAAAGGTGGAGGTAGAGGTAAGGGTGGAGGTCAGTCATCTAACAGCACCAAGGTTAAACCTCTAACTCCAGAAGAGGCCAAGAAAATTATAACTGAAGAGGAGAGGCAAGAAGCCGCCCGAATTATGGCATGGCTTAATTTAGACTTGATAAACTCAGGAGCTTTGACTGAAGAACAGCAGAAAAAGGTTCTGCTGCAAAAGCTTGATGCCAAGTTGAAAGATGAAAAAATCGGGCTGAATGATCTAGAATTGGGGGGTGTAGAAGAAGTGACAAGAATTGAAATTAAAACTAATTTAAAGGAATAAAATTATGCCTAAAACAGCAAAGAAAGGTTCCGAAAACAACAGAGGCAGCAAAAAAAAAAGAACCGTCGTCAATGGTGTCGATCCATCGCGGTTGTGGAGCGAAATAACTAGCAACATTGGTACTGGGGTGGAATATCTCAAAAAGACAGCATCTAATGTTGTTGATATTGTTAATGAAAATGTTAGTTATTTAAGGGAGGACGTTAATCCCCAGAATATAGTGGGTGGCGCTAAAGCTGTATGGAAAAATATTACCAGTGGTAATGTGGGTTTTTTCCGGAATTGGATAACTGATGATGATACCCCCTTTCTGGGGAGAGCTGCTGGTATTGCTGCTGGCCTTGGTGGCGTCGTAGTTGGCACTATTGTGGGGGGGAAAGTATTGGGAGTAGCAGGAGGTACAATAGCAGGAGCAAGTGGAGCAGCGAAACTTTCCACAGCTTCAGTTGGTACTCTCCTTGCTAATGTTGGTGTCACCACTCTAATGACTAGAGAACAGTTTGTGGAGAAAACCTTTAACTTTGTGGAAACAGCAGTCGAAGTAGACATTAACCAGTCTACCGAAAAATTCTTCGCTGAATCAGTTCAGAAACTGCAAACGCTACTGAAAAGTCTTGCAATTAATCTGGCTGGGTTGGGTGGCCGAACTCTTGCTAGAGTTGTCGTCGATCAGACTGGTAAAAATTACTTGGAGATTGATAGAAGGATGCTTGGTATTCTCTCGCTCACAATGAGCGAGACAATAATGGAGGACATAAGGTCTTCACTGGCCAATATAGCCGCTAGTCTGTTCAGCCTTGGAAAAGATATTGCTTCAAAGGCATCGGTATTATTAAGTAGGGATTACCTTGCAGATTTGGGGATTCCGGGGATAACGAAAGGGAATGATAAAGAGGAGTTTACTTTATCGGATAGATTTCAGACACAGACAAAACAAGCAGCCGGGATTTTAAATATTCCTAATTGGATGCAAGAGGCATTATCTGAGGGGGGTTCGGAATTTTATGAGGCTTTCAAGGAGCTGGCTGATAGGGCGGGGATTATTGATGCTGCGAGGAGGCAACAAATACAATTTACCTAGATATAATTAATAAATATGTTTTCATGAGTATGCAATATGCAGATAGCAAATCCTAGTCAGATAAGTTCGATAATTCAAAGCGATACTCTTGAAGGTGTCACTCTTCTTTTGTGTTATTCGGTATTAGATTTACAGAAGGTATTTAATGCTAATAAGTCAGAGGATGAACAAGTGAATTTTATTACTGCCGAGATCGACGATTCTTTGGACAAACCATATGTAACTATTAAGTTGACGGATGTCAAGGTAGATTTTAATCTTGGTACGTGGGCTGTCAAGGAAGACCCATTTGGAGAGGGGGTTTATGGGGAGAAATATCCTTGGAATAGTGGGTCAGTTTTGCAGTGTTTGTGTCATTCATTAATGTTGATTTTTGAGTTTGAGAAGCAAACAATTTATAATCCTGATGAGTTAGAAAGGATGACGTTTTCTTTCACTCAAAATACTAATATTAATGAGGCAATGTTTCTTCTGAATGCTACTTATGAAATTCCTTTGGTACTAAATGTTGCTGAAGGAAATATTGTCCATAGTGTTGATCCATATTTGGTCGGTTCTTATTAAGGATGAAAGGAATAGAATCTATGGCTCTTAAAGATAAACTAATCCCATTATTAAGGGAGAAATTTTCAAAAAATTTGACTTCAGGAGATTGCGGTCCGGGAAATTGGGGCTATAACAGTTTTTTTTTTTTGGGGGGGGGGAATATTGTGGTTGTTAGTAAATATAAACCGGGGGATTTAGTTATAAAAAATAAAATTACTGACTGCTGTTTCGAGGTCAAAACCATAACTATATTCAAGATTAAGAGTGCCCCTTCTGATGAGTGCTTTATGGTTTTAGAAAGAGACAAGTGCGAGGAGTTAAATTATTATTATGGAGATTGTTTAATAGGCATAAAATGTTTACTTGATTTTATCTCCTGTAAGTTCAGAGAGGCTGATGCGATAATGCCTGGAAGCCTTTGTGCACTATTTTCACTATTTAACTACACCAATTTAGCTTGAGGATTTTCTATGCCTAAGGGGTCAGGTAAAGGTAGGGGGAAAGGAGGAGGTAGGGGGAGAGGCCAGGGGAAGGGTATTAGTAATTGGGGAGATGACATTTTAGAAGAATTGTTTAAGCAAAGAGGAATAGATGTAGACATTAAAAAAGATACAAATCTTGGAAAATTATTACAGACGGATAGAAGTAAGCCTTATAGAATCAAGTTTAATTCCAAGAATGAAATTAGTATAATATCTACACCTGAAAAGTTTCTAGAAAATATCAATCAGGTTTTAATTTCCCGACAGGCAATTGCCTGGTTTTTGGGCGACTACGATTTCAATGAATGGTTTGATGAGGAATTCGCTTGGGAGTTTAGAAAAAATTTACCGTCTACAAAGCGGTTGCCATTGGATCTTATTAACCCTTGGGGGAAAGATGCCAAGAATCGTCCCAAGAAGGTGAGTTTACTGCCGCCAGAGATTGTGGCTAACGAGGGACATCAAAAGATTCTTTTTTATCCCGATCGGACTGTTGAAGAGAATATTCTGATGGTGGGGACTTATTATGAGTTGAGACGACAGTTGGTTGATTATATGCGATCGTCTAAACTACAAGAGACTGAAGAGGAATGTACTAAATATATTCAGACAGATCGTGCAACAAGACATCCTTATCTGCGGTTATATTTTGCGGGTGGTTATTTCAGGAATGCTCCTGACTATAAAGAGATAAAGCCAAGAGCTGTAATGAATATTAGGTTGAACAAATTCGTGATTTTTCCTGATGAAAAAAAAGATGGAGAGTCCCTCCTCGATGAGAAGGATATGAAGCATTTTTCGGAAAAAATACGTGATAATTTTTTCCCTGGAGGAAGTCCTCTAACATGGGAGAAAGGGTATTACTCTTGGCCTTATAAGGACGAAGAAAAAAAAATAACACTTGCCCCAATAGCAAAAACTGAAGGAGATGCCTTGAGAGTTATAAAAGCTGCTCTCAATACTATTGGTGTCAATTTTGAAGAGGAGAATTTCTTTCTACCTAGTGGAGCTAAAAATATTGCCAGATACAAACGAAAGAAAAAAGTTTTGGTGCTAGGGCAGGAATTTTCGGATAAAAGAAAAACCAGGATTACAGGAACAGTGGCTTTTAGATATGCAGAAATTAGGCTAGACGCCATCAAATATAGGGTGAAAATTTGTGAAGTAACAAAAAGCGGAGTTTTTATAGGTTGGGACAAAATACCTAAACCAGCAATTTTTAGGTGACCTTAAAAAACTGACTAACCCTATAGGAGTAGTCAGTTTTTTTTATCAAATATTGTAGTAATGCCTCAGTGATGAAGCCATAATGAAAGAGGAACAGTTCAAGATTGATTAGATATGGGAAAGAGAAGAACCCAAAAAGATTCACAGCCTCCAAATCCTGAATTTAGTGGAGATAGAGGATTAAATGTTGATCCCGACGCTGGCACGGGTTTACCAGAAGCAAGAATGTTGACGATCAACAATAACAGGCCAGAGAGAGGTGAGTCTGTTCTGTCAAAGATATTAATAGCGACAGGATACCACACTACTATTGTAGTACCGAATCTACTATTGCAAGGGCTGGGGATTAATACGACATCGGAATTAACTGCAGCAAGGACTAGGCTTGGGATAGCTGACACTGTAAAAGTCTACAAACCACGTGCAAACAAGGCAGCGGAAGAGGACGAAGAAGCAGAGGCTGGCAGTGGCAGAGCGCAAACCGATCTGGATGGAGATCCCTCAATGTCAAGAAAAGGAGGGAAAATGTTTACGGTCATGTTCGCTGAACCCCTTGATGCGAATTATAATGGAAAAGAGCAAGCCAATTGGATTAAATGTTCTTGTGTCCGAACTGGAGGTGAAGTTTCATTGGCGGCAATAGGTATCTGGCTGTCTAAGTTTCCAGAAGCTACCAAGATTCCCCCAAAGTTTAAATTAAGTGGCAGGTGGCTTTATCCGGGCGATTATACTGATAAGCTCACAAAGGTTAATGAAACTGGTAAGTAATAGATTTATAGACTAATAATTTCATGATATGTAATTCATAAAATTAATGGTTTTAGTTGTATAATTTATTCGCAACAGTTTTGTCTCAAGAAAAATGAATGATGTTGATGTAATATTAATACCAGGTACATCGTTAATTAGCCTAGGGCTATTTCTTCTTGCTATAATTTTTATTAGTGAGAAGAAGAAGACTAGCTTAATTCCTATTGGCTTTTTGTTCCTAAATTTAGGAATTGATTATCTTCTCCACTCTGGTATTTTTAAGCCTGCCTTCTTTGTATTGATACCAGACTTGATAAGCCTGCTATACTTGATTTTAGTCATCAGGTACGAGTTACAAATAAGAAATATATTGTCAAAACAAAATGATTCCAGCAATTCAACAAATACCGTTGTTTGAGAATGAATTACTCACATTCATTTTGATAATGATGACAATTTGTACTGGTTTTTTCCTACCTTATACTAATAATCAATACAAACAAAAAATCAAAGATTTAGAGTCTAAGTTAGATACCAATAAAAGTAACAATCAAAAGTTAGAAGAACTCAGGAATAAAATTAATAAAGTTGAAACAATCTGCGAATCTTCTTTGGAAAAGTCAGGGCTTATTAATGCAGAGTCGTCTGCTCAATATTACATTTCAACAGTTCAAAGAATCTACCAAACTGTAAAACGAGAAACACCTTCTACACCAACAAAACAGGAAAGGGGTAAGGTAGCTCAAAGAAAAATCATTAGGAGAAATTAATGACGAGTTTTTTATTGCTGACTAATACAGGGAAAAAGGATTACACTGGTTGCAATCTCCTAAAATTAGAGTATTTCAAGGACGATGAGTCTGTTGATTTTATTTACTGCAATTCTGGCGCTCCTGGTAGGCAGAATTTTAGGATAGGAACTGATTCTTGGGCGGGTTCGTTGGAACCACTACCGGAGGGACAATGGTATGTGAATGATATTGAATGGGCTGATGGAATTGATAATTTCATTGGTGCAGCATACACGGATGGTATCGGGCCCGTAACTGTGCCGATAAGTTATACGGGGCCAGATTCTACTGAACGTAGTGCGATTGAGATTCATATTGATTGGAATCATCGCTATTCTCCGGGTACTGCGGGGTGTATCGGGTTGCATTCGGTTCAGGATATGGAGAGACTGATTGACTGGTTGCGTGATACAGATCCGCGAGAACTTTATGTTGATTGGGGGTTGGGTACTTGCCCTAATTCTGTGGAGTGATAATGGCGATCGCTTGGTTTATTAGTTTTAAATGCCCTAGGTGTGGCAGTGATGATATATTCTTGGGACGTTTTAGTCACGCCTGTAACAACTGCGACTATGTTTGGCGAAGGTAATTTTCCGATTTCATTTGCCGTCATAGTCAAAAGGTTATATAATCTAGAAAAGAATTCCAATTAGGCAATATTGAATTATGGAAACAAAATACCAGCTTATTTTTCGAAGCCCTGAAGAGTGTGAGTTAAACTCATTAGGCATTCAAAACTCCTGGAGCAGATTGCAGGATTTTAATGGCGAGAAAAAAGAGGATTCTCCAGAAATCACAGTTATCGCTGCCGAGAAAGATGGGTTTGAATCTCCATTCTACAAGTTACTAGGGTTCTACAAGTTAAGTAAAACCAAGGCTGGAAGTCCCCGTCTAACGCACCTGATTAATGGCAAAGGTCTTGAAGACTTGCCTACTGTTTATTACCAAGAATACAAAATCCCTCCGAACATTGAAGATGACATGAAAACAGAGCATCAAATGTTTAACCAGGATATGTATGAGAAATGGAGGGCATCAGAAGTGAAGCCTAGCACTAATGAAGCGGGTAATGCTAAGAAGGTTGCTACTTAGTAGGGCGATCGTCTTTAATTAGGGCTGTACAACAGCTACTTTAGCAGGGTGTCTACTACTCACTAGACACCTTTCACGGAAGGAGATAGAGAAATACTCGGATTAGCAGCTCAAGCAGTTAAAGCTATACCAGTTTTAACGTTCTAACACACTAATATTGATTAGTGTGTTAGATTAAAACACAGTAACCCCAGAATTGGGTTGGCAAAATTCAACCCTTATTTGAGTCTGTTTTATCGGTAGCTTAACGTGAGAAATGTCTGGATTACCTATCAGAAATTTTAATCTTTTATTGGCCGCATTAACCAATTTGTCAGAAGGAATAACCAAGTCTTTTAACCTTTTTGACGAAACTCTCATTCCAGCCACAAGGTACTCGTATACATGGGACAACTATAAAATCGACTTGTCAAGCAAGCCAAAAAAAATTGTTGAACTGCTGGAGACAGGGGTTGAATACCAGGTGTTGATTGACAACCTAAGTGATAAATACGTACCATTGTATTTAGGCGAAGATGGAGAAAACCTAACAACTTCAAATTCCGCCTTCCTCCTGCCTCCCGGGGGCTTCGGTTGCAACAATATTCTTGCCCCCTATGTACTCTGGGCTGTTGACGACAACAATTCTGATCTAGTCGTAACAATTCATTCGACTAAACAAAATCACTCCCGAGGTAATATGCCAGTCCCTTTGCAAGTAAAAACTGAATTCCCTACAGGGAGAAAATTTAGAATTCCTTTAAACTTTGATTCAGGCGACGGCCGATATTTGCTTGAGGGAAAATTAGATAGTCAGTTAGGACTCGATGGATTTAGAGCTTTTAAGATAGTTTCCTTCGATCCTATCATTTCGGCAAACGAAGGATATCAATTCAACGTAAAGATAGACACTTCTTTTTCTCCTGTTACCACAGGGAGGTTGCAAATCCATCAATTAGACAAAAGCACTCTTAGTGATTTGCTAATATGGTTCGTCTTTGGATGGAAAGATGAATATTCAGGATATCCGCCCATCAACCTGCCCAAAGAAGTCAAGACATGGTTGGCTGATATCCAGATCGGAGTAGGAAAATTTGTGCTTTCCCCCAACTTGAACTCTCTATACTTCGGTATCAAAGTCGAAGTATCTGATGAAGGATGGAAAAGTGCCGTTTTTACTTATAATGAAGCCACAAAGACTTTCACTATTAAAGGATTCTAAACCTCAAGTTGGCGATATTATTATAAGAAGCTATAAAAAACTGAAATGAATATCATGCAATATTATCCTCTCAAAAAGGCAAAGAACTCTCGCACAGTTAATTTTATCGAGTTAAAACCTATCATTATTCTTCCTGGAGGAGATGAAAGTTCTCCAGATGATGACGCGAGAATAACGATTTTCAGCGAAAGTGATCAAGAAAGAATATGGATCATTGATAATATCGGAGACAATCCAGTTAAATTATTTCACAAGAAGGATGCAAAGCTTACTGATATTTTTTCTGAGGATCTGGAGCCAGGAGAAAGAGCCAAAAGCGAGTCATTTATAGGGCGAATGCCAGTTTTTGCCTGGTCTTCTTTGGGTAGTACCCTCCTCCCGGTTTACTATATTGAGCAATAGGTGATATGTTTTTGCCTTCGACAATTAAGGATTTCCCTTTGAAAACCGATTCAAGGAGCAGAGTCCCGACAAAGGATCGTCCCTTAGCGTCAAGGGAGGTAATTTTCAAAGATAGAATTGGCTGGAAACAAGAGGGCGATCGTATCATATCCACGATGCCTCACAATTATGTCCAGCCGTTCTCCAGTATTGATTGTATCCAATCTATTGGAGAATATTTTAGTTTTAAGATGAGTAGCTGGATGATCGTGGGGTTAACTCCTAATCCAGGAAATCTATTTTGGAATAATTTGGCTCTTGGAGTCTATTCTGATTTTGAGATTAGAGGTGATGAGACTACGTCAAAGCTAGTCTCTTCTTTTAGATTCTTCAATGAATTTCGGGGTAGAAGAAACCACTTCTCTTTGGGTGGCGGAGATGAATTTCGGGTAGGGATAAAAGACTCCTTGAAAATTTTTATTTCTCATTTAGAGTGGGAGGTGAACGTCGCAAGGATCTACGATCTCCCCCTGTTCCTCTATGGAACTGGAGCGACAGCACCAGGTATTGATGACTTAGGAATTTTTGATATAAAACTCCACAAAAAAAGTTAAAACCTAGTATAATTACAACAGAAGCATAGAAACATTCAGAAACAATTATGGCCTTTAAATATCCAGACATGGTGCCGGGCAACGGAACCACACCCCCGTCGATGGAAATACCAGACTACACAGAACAGCTCAACTCTATTGAAGCTAAATTCTTGCTTCTGAAGGAAGCAGTTGAAGGAATCGTAATCGGTGAAATCGAGACAGAGCGCATAGAGGATGGCCTTGAAGCGATAATTGCAGAGGCAGGGAAAAGAGCGATCGCCTTGAATGAGTTAAGGACATCAAACACTAACAATTCTGACGCTATCAAGATAGCCTTAGAAGATGCTAGGGATAAATATTTGGCGGCGATGTCAACATTAGAAGAAAGACTCAATACTATTGATCAAACAATTGTAAGTGCCGCGGATTTAGTCCGAGATGGACTGGGGACTGAAATTAAAGACAATGCAACCAGGATTGAAACTTCGGTGGGGAGTATTATCACCGAAATTGATAGCCTAGAAGCAAGACTAGCAGAGCAACACCAAGCACGATTTGATCAAAACCAAGTCCTTATCAGTAACACGGCAGAGAAAGACACATTCTTTCTAAGCAAGATGATTGACCGGAATAAGGGTGGTTACGAGGTGGAAGTCCCAGGCGGGTTCTATGAACTAACTTGCCAGCCAACTAAAACACTGCCTGCAAGTTGTAATGGATTTACATGGGCTTCCGTGAAAGACAAAGCTTCTGGAAAAGTTTTAGCTCAAGGTCTTGTGCCTGCCGGCATAGCAATTGGTGGTGACATTAGAGAGAAAAGAAAAGCTGTAATTGTCAATTTTCCTGGCTTAATAAACGACAAAACGCCAGACCAAAATGTTTTGATAACAGCCAATTATGTCGAAGGTAACAATTTGGGAGCCGAGATAGTAGAGACATTAGTTCCTGTCAGTCTTTCAGCCCCGCCTCCAGTGTTGCCTAGTTTAACCTAACATACCCCTAATACAGCCTTAAGTAGAAGTTTTTAAACTTCTACTTAGCGAAGAGGTTGGACAATAGGAGAACACGATAGAATGATAGAATTTTTAATTGGCAGCTTGTTCGCTAAGAGTGAGGACTATAATTCTGACAGTTTTAGGAGCTACAGGGATTTGCTTGGGGATTCATCTCTCTCTGAGTATGATTGCGAACTAACGACTGATATTAATAAATCCGGGTTCAGCTCTGATTATTGGGTAATTGAAGGGAGTAGGGCGCAATCAATCAATAAAAAGCTCGAATATAACGCATTTGTCATTAGCTCACAATACATCAGTAAACCAGGCGAGTATTTCAAAGTAGAATATAGTAACACTGTATTTTTGGCGCTAACCAGGGTGGTAAAGGATTTCTGGTGGAACAACAATAGTATTGCGTTGTGGGACAACGGAGAACAGAAAATAGCCTACAGGGGAAAGACTCCAATATCTGAAGTTAACTCCAGCTCTAGGGAGATCAAACTTCAGGTGCTAACGAACGGAAATTTGGGGCTGCTTATTGATGATAGTTTGGTTAGCTCCTGTGATGTCGATATAGTAGGGCTTCCCTATGGTTTTTCCGCAACGGGGATTTACTGGAACACGTTCCCGTCGATTGAGAGAGTCCGAGTCGGACTTTTAGATAACATGGAGATTCCTATAACCGTTGGCGGGGGAGATGCGAGAACAGATTATTTGGTAGGATTGGAGTAAAAAAAAAATGCTAAATATCAAGGCAAAAAGTATCTTGCGCACAGATACTCGTGAGAATTGGGAAGCGGAGAACCCAGTCCTTAGTCGCGGCGAGCTTGTGCTTATTGATGATATCCCTGGAGCGTTTAAGGTCGGCGATGGAAATACGGCTTTTGATGGCTTACCGATATTACCTTTGAAAGGAGGTGAAGGCGCTCAAGGTCTTCAAGGAGTTCCAGGTCCTCAAGGTCTTCAAGGTCTTCAGGGGATTCAAGGGATTCCAGGCCCTCAAGGTCTTCAAGGCGAGCTAAGTCAAATAGTCAAAAAAGGTTCTAATTCTTGCTACCTAAAAGGAACGAACGAGGACGACGAATGGATAACTCTTGAGAGATCTATTCAATGCAGGTGGGTAACGATCGGTCCGATGTGTAATTTTTATATGCAAGTCACCTTTCCTTCTGTGGATGAATTCTTGAGAAACATCACCATAGATGGGCTCCCGTTCAAGGCAGATCCATGGTTTTTCCTTAACATAGTAAACATTTCGACGGCAATGTCGAACGGGGTAGAGTCAAGCTCAGATGGAGGAGCCTACAAAGAGCCATACTGTGGGTTAATAACCTCCAATACTAACAGAATAAGCTTGTATGTTGCAAGCTCAGACAAGCAGGAGATAAGCCGAATGGCATTAAATACGAACAAGTTTGTCGATTTCTACCTTCAAGGCAGTTATCTTGCATTGGAAGCTAGCTAGCTAATCGGAGCTAGGCGTATTCTGAGTAATCGCGGAATGTGATGTCTAGCACTAATGAAGCGGGCAATGCTAAGAAAGTTGCTGCTTAGTAGGGCGATCGCCTTTAATTAGGGCTGGACAACGACTATTTTAGTATCTCATCCAGATACTATTTTATTGAGGCCTCATTTTCTAGCCATGGGAGGTTTTTTCTCAGTTAAAATTGAGAATGAAGGATGGAAGAGTGTGGTAATTAAATATGACAGTGAAACCAAAACTTTTTACTTTTAGGATATTAAAAAATGAGTGATTCTATACATAGAAATGCCGTAATTGGTGATACTCATGCTAATGATATTTTCTCAGCCTATTCATCAGGAATTCCCGGGCTTCCTATTTGTAGTTCTCAACTTGATGATGAGGTAGAGAAACTGATAACTGAGGGTTATTACGACAGGATTTATATAAGTCCGAGCTATCCATTAGCGGGGTTGAAAAAAATCACAGAAATTCGGTCTAAATATGCAAATCCTGAAGAGTGTATATCCTTTGAAAAAAAAGATAATGGATTCTATTCTAAAGTCGATTGGCGCAATTTCATTAAGGATGAAAAAGAATCTTTACTATTATGGAATTATTGGAAAGACAGACTCAAATATCTTTATGGATTATCTGAAAAAATTTGGATTTTACCTATAGCTTTATATTGGTATGAAATGAAAATTCTAGAGAATATACCCAAGATTTATGCCGACATTGTTAAAGAATTTGCCCGATGTGTTGATGTAGCTGCTATTTTAAAAGGTAATCGTTTTCACCATAAAAATAAATATGGGCAATTAACTAACCAAGGGATAATTCTAATTTCTCAAGCTATAAAGACACCAGAAACAACTTCATAATTAAGAGCCTTTTTTTCTGTGATTTAAGCCTGGGTCTTTACCCATAGCTTATCATCAATTATTCTGTCAAAAGTAGTCAGTAATGAAATATCTAGTTATGAAAAAATCTCGTCACTCCAGGATTTGTTTGGGGACGAGATTTATTTTTAGATATTTAGGGGCGATCGCTAATCAGTGGGTATTAATTTCCACTCTTCGTACCGGTCGGGAGACGGACTATCATCTTCATCATTAAACCAAACTAGATGGCCTTGTAAATTCCAGTAGTCTGGTGAGTCTATGGTTATATCTAGAAGATATTGCCAGCGAGATTCTGAGCCATACCGACAACAAACCATTCCTACTACTGTTCCTTTGTTGTCGGTGTTTGCTATTTTTACTAAGTCCCCAAATTTATATTCTGGTGTGGGGAAGTCGGAGGGGAAGTTTGAACAGCAAGATTTGGCGCGTTTTACTTGACGTGCCTGTACTGATTGAAGTACCATAATTATTAACCTTTAAGTTGGTGTTCGCAACTCTTGGGCCAGAAAAAGGTAGGTTTTGCTAGAACCTATCTTTTTCGTTTAAAAAAGCCTTGTGATGAGTTGTATAACAAATTTAGCAACGTCTAGAAAAAATGTCAACTATTGGCTGTGTCGTGACGGTGAAACGTCCCAATAGCAGGAATTTTTAAACTTTTTCAAAATCTTGATGGAGGAAAAAGGCTTTTGCCTAATTACCTCATCCCCCATCGTGAGGCAACAGATAACCTCTAGCGCTTACTACTGAGCCACTAGAATCTAGCCACTATTAGATATCTGTTTATATTTTAACTTTTTTGACCAATCTCCAGCAAGGGTGGCTCTGATTTTTTTCTTTTACAACGAGCGATCGCATCCCTGCTTTTACCTGGAAACTAAGTAGGAGCGATCGCTCTCTCATTTTTGTAATCAGTATTTAACTATCGCCAGCGTCCTAGGTGGCCTCCTCTCCCGGCCCGTTAGGATGCTGGCATTTTTTTCTGGACTTCATTCATTGCGGGCTTACCTCAAGCGGGCCTGACATTAGTGGTGGTAAATTGTTTTTCAGTTTCTACTGAGTAACGAGAATGATAGGTTTGACAGGTGTGTGACGGCTACAACCATTGCCTATGATGGATTTGATGGGTATGTAGGGTTTTTAAATCTATAAAAATAGAAATAAATCAAAGAGGAGGAAAAATATTTAAGAAAAATATATATAAAGATGTCGAGTTACCCGTCATACCCGTCAAATCCATCATCGATAAGAGCTTCAGCCTTTCCATACCCTTGAAACCCATAATTTTCGTTGCCATGAGTAGTGGCCATTGACTCTTTACCTGCGAGGTAATTACCTGATACACTTTTGATACACTTTTGATACACTTTCTGGATTTAATTCATCGTCAGGTAAGGAGCTAAAACACTTGAGGAGTAACGGCTTAACTAAAAAGCGGGTAGGGGGAATCGAACCCCCATCATTAGCTTGGAAGGCTAAGGTTTTACCACTAAACTATACCCGCGTATATTTATTTAATATAGCACACTTTCTCAAAATTGCAACTAAATCAGAAAAAAAATATTTTGGCCTTATCAATCTTAACAAGCCTGCGGCTAGAAGTCAGGAGTTACCTAACTTATGACTCCTGACTCCTGCCCTCACCCATAAGACTTTTTCAGCAAACCCTAGGTAACGCTTCAATAATGGATAATGGATAATGGACAATATCAAATCCGGTTAAACAGTTATAGATTGCTTAACTCAGGAGGAGACAGGAGACTCGATACTGGAGTCAGGAGGAGAAAGAATTGTAAAGATGAGCATAGTTATGAAGATAGGAAATTTTTTTTATGTTCAATTAAACGGATTTGATATAATTACCTCTCCCTTTTAGGGAGAGGATTGACCAAAAAGGAAAAAATTTATTTTCTTCCCCTTTATTGGGGAGGCTTTAAACCTGAATTATCTAATTATTTAATTGTTTAATTGTTTCGGTAAAATCTCCACGAACATTGATTATGTCTCCTGTCTCCTGTCTCCCATCTCCTGTCTCCTATCTCCTGTCTCCTGCCTCCTGCCTCCTGCCTCCCATCTCCTGTCTCCTGCCTCCTGCCTCCTGTCTCCTGTCTCCTGTCTCCTTCTTCAACTTATGGGACTTCGACTCACCACAAAGCCCAAAATATCTTCATCTATGCCTTTTAGCTTCAAATAGCCATGATTTTTCACCATCTGACTATCCAAATACTGGGCCACTATGGCTGATACCAAAATTGTATTCGGCTCTGCGGCCTCTTGTAAACGGGCTGCAATATTTACTGATGGACCAATAGCTGTATAATCAGACCGCTCTGGCCCACCAAACATCCCCACCACAGCATTTCCTTGATGAATTCCACAACGAAACCTCACGGGAGGCACCCCATTGTCTCCAATCAATCCCAGACGTTGCCAACGCTCATTCAACTTATCTAAAGCTTCCAACATTGCCTGAGCTGAAGCTACAGCTCGTCGCACTTGCTCTTGTGCAGTCAATTCTTCAGGCGAACCATAAATTGCCATCACAGCATCCCCCACAAACTTATCCACAGTACCACCATTAGCAAAAATAGCTCTAGTCATTTCTGCCAAATATTCATTTAATAGTTCTGCGATCCGAGATGACTGCAAAATATTCGACATCCGAGTAAAACCCACAATATCACTAAATAAAACTGTTACCAACCTTGGTTCTGGTGTCAAATCCAAAGCCAATTTTCCTTCTGCTGCTCGTTGTACCATTTCCGGTGGTAAAAATCGCCTTAAAACTGATTCCGTCAAGTAAGAATTCAACTCTTGCACCTGTCGCTCATTCTCTTTCAAAACCAAAAAATTTCTGACTTCTGCTAACAATTCTCGATCGTTAAACGGTTTCGACAAATAAGCATCTGCTCCTCTTTCCACACCTTCAATTCTAGTATCTTCATCTGCTTTAGCGGTTAACAAAATAATTGGCGTACCACGCAATTGTTGTTCTTCTCTAATCATTTTGATTAAATCCAAACCAGACACAACTGGCATCATTAAATCAGTTATGATTACATCAGGATGATGAATTTGTGCAACTTCAAATCCCTCAGCTCCATCCCTAGCTAACACTACATTCAAATTAGATTTTCGCAGAATTCTTGACACATAGTTTCTCAAATCTGGATTATCGTCTACCACCAAAATAGTACCTACTGCCAGATCATCACTATTAACTGTAGGAAGATTTTCTTGTTTATCTACAGCTTGTAATTCCTCTGCTTCTTGTAATTCTGCTTCTACGTCCGCCAACTCAACAGCTAACTTAGTCGCATCAAATTCAGCAGGTACTTCTGATACTTGTCCCACAGGTAAATGGGTACTTCCTGTTAGCAGCAAAACTTTAAAAGTAGTACCTCTACCATAAACTGATTCTACACTTATTTGACCACCATGAAGTTCTACTAATTCTTTAACTAAAGCTAAACCTAAACCACTGCCTTCATAAGAACGATTTGCCGAACCTTCTGCTTGCCGAAATCGTTCAAATAAAAAGGGGATTTGTTCTTGACGAATACCAATACCAGTATCCTCTACCTGCAATAAACAATGCTCTCCACCAGACTCAACTGAAATCGTAATCTTACCTCCAGCAGGAGTAAATTTCATAGCATTTGAGAGTAAATTGTAGATCACCTTATCAAATTTTTCTATATCTAAATATACTGGTTGGCAATCATCACAAAAGTTTGTAACTAGGTTGATTTCTTTTTTCTGGCAGTAGGGAGCAAATGATTCGACTATATTACCACATAAAGCAATAAGACTACAAGGGCGAAAACTAGGCTGCATTCGTCCTGCATCAAGTCTTTGCAAATCTAGTAATTGATTCACTAATCTCAAAAGACGACGAGAATTACGTAGCGCGATCGTAGCAGGTTCTACAGGTAAATCTTGTTTGAAGTTAACTGCTTCCTCTAATAATCCAATCATTAAAGTCAGAGGAGTACGAAACTCATGGGAGATATTCTGGAAAAATTCTGTTTTGAGGCGATCTGCTTCGAGTAGTCTTTCTGCTTGTTCTTTGGTGGTTTCATAAAGACGGGATTGTTGCACGGCGATCGCTGCTTGGGAAGCTACTACCTCAGCTAGTTCAATTTCAGAAGCTTGCCATTCCCGTTCAGAAGAATTGTGGCGCAGAGAAATACTGCCAATAATTTGACCATCAACGGTTAGAGGGACTACCATCAAAGCACGAGCATAAAAGCGTAACGGCAGTTCAGATTCATCAAATTCTCTATTTTGATTCAGATCGCTAATTGCTACCGTTTTTTTTGTTTGTAGCAATTCTCTTAAAACAGGATTGCTAGTAATAGGAACAACTGACTGAGGTAAATTTATTGGAGCTAATAACTCCTCATCATTAGATATTTGGGTTTTGCTCCCATATCTATCTGACAGAGGATTGGTTTCACTAGAACTAACAGAGGATTGACCTTTAGTATCATATAATCCTACACAGTGAACATATTCATCCTTTTCCGTCCACAATGAGAGAACGCAACCATCTACTTGCAATGCTTGTCCTAACTGCTGAGTGATGGCAGCAAAAATATCTTGAGGATTCAGACTAGAGCGAATGGCAGTGGTGATGGTATTGACCAGACTTTCTCGTTGGGCAAGACTTCTGAGTTGTTCATAAGCACGAGCTTGAGATAGAGCTAGAGCAGCTTGATCGGCAACTGTAATTAAGAGTTGAACTTCATAGTCTTCCCAGTTTCGGTATTCCCCACACTGGTGCAGTGCTAAAACTGCCATTAAGTCTGACCGGGAAAATAGAGGCACAATTAGACTAGAACAGATATTCGCTGCTAGGTAAGCTTTTCTACGTTGTTCAAGTTCTAAGCTCTCTCCCTTTAGTCTTTCGTGATTTTGGATATCTGAAATAATTTCTACATCAGTTGTTTCCCAAATAATATGAGGCCAAATTTCTTCTGATATTTTAGGCAGATCCTTATTAGCTCCTTCTTCAGAATTATCTTCTTGATTCTGGTAAATAACAAACCATTCGTCTTCTCCATGGCTATCTTGGAAAGGACAACAGATCGCTAAACTCACTTCAAACATTTGACCAATACTTTCTACTATCCTCTGGAACATCTCCCGATAATTGGGGGCCGAGCGAATAGTATTGGTAACTGCGTATAGGAGAGATTCTTGCTGAAGGGCACGACGTAGTTCTTCAGTGTGGGATTTGAGGACATTGTGGGTGTCAACTGCCTGCTTTACCAGTGCTTTGAGTTCCCCATCATCCCAAGGTTTAGTCACATATTTAAAGACTTTACCAGAGTTGATAGCTCCTACTAAGTCTTCTACGTCTGTATAGCCAGTCAAAATAATCCTAATAGTATTAGGATATTGGTCAGCAGCAATGCTTAAGAGTTCTGTACCACTCATTTTGGGCATTCGCTGGTCTGAAATAATTACAGCTACTTCCCCAGATTTTTCTAGAGTTTCCAGCGCTTCTGGTCCACTTTCGGCTCGCAGCACTTTGTAGTCTCGGAAAAAGGCGCGGTAAAGAAGGTCTAAATTATCTGGTTCGTCATCGACAACCAAAATTTTCGGTTTGGGTTTTTTTTGTCTCAAACTCATGCACCGCTCTCCGTGCTTTCAGGGCAGTTATGATATGATGTGCTGATTTAGGCACAGTTATAAATATTACTCCATTCGGCTTCGAGACTGATTAAGAAGGTCTTTTTATACCTATTTAATCAACCAAGAAGCCTATTTCTTCACTGTGATATTTGCCGTCGGAAATTTAAGTTTACCATCAGGATTATTAGAATTGTGAGTGAGGATATTTCTAGTTAACCATAATCCCCAATTCCAAGCGTGACGGGCTACAAAGCGCGTGTTTAGCTAGTAATGTTTTTTGTTGGTTATTTGGTTTTAGTTCAGCGCGTGAATCCAAGTAACATAAAACAGATAATTCCAGATTTTTATAGATAATACCAGATTTTAGTCAACAGTTACAAACCCCAGTAAAAAGGCTATTTTAATGGTAATAGTTATTATTAAAACTTCAGTCTATTAAGTTCATAATTATGTATACATAAGTATTTATTCCCAGGATTCAATTCTTGAAAATTTTCTAATAGTTTTTTTATTTAAAACAAAAACTGTTTCTGTTTAGAACATAAAATTCAGTCAAATTTTCTAGATTTTATGAATTTTTTATCTTTTTATACATATTCCTCTTCCTGCATATTGCATATACTAATTTGTTAGTGGCCTTTTTTTGTTTTCAACTATCCCTTGATTTAGTATAGTCAAATTTGTCAGATAATTTCTTAACATCATCTGTTGGTTTTAACTTTAAATCTATTCTAGGCTTTAATCTTAATTTTAGCAGAAGACCTGTGTTCTTAGGTGAGTTTTCGACTATTGCCGGCATGAAACCCTGCACAACAGGAAAGGAGTCCTATAAGAATACCAACTTACATCATCATTTATAACAATCTTAGTTTTTAATGTATTACTTCGGCTTCTCAACAGTAACACCATCACAGCCACACACATAATAATTGTTATTCCAAAGCACTTTTTTTCCAATAAATTTTTTGTAGTTTCCTTTTCTGAAAAATGCTCCGTAAAGATCAGGAAGAGTGTCAGAAAAAATTATGCGAGTTCCTGTCTTAATTTAGTTGATTAACTTACTTAAATGGTGTTGTTGTAGGTAATGAAATAGTATATAAACATAGTCAGTTTCACTATTAAATTTTATCAGCTCACATTTTTTATTTTCTATAGTCTTAAAAATCGTTTATTCAATAAAAATAAACATTTCATCCGTCAATAATTTTCTTCTATTTTTAGTTACTAACACCAAAATATAATTGATATATAATTTTTTTATAAATAAACTTTAAACCCATATTAACCTGAAAATATATCCATATTATATATACTAATAGACAGTATATAGCAATCCTAAATAGGTCGTAACAATTCACATAGACTAGAAATAAACTCCAAAACTCTTACCCATTGCCCATTGCCCATTGCTTATTCCCTATTGCCAAAAATTATGCTTTATTTTTGCCACGAATATGCGGATGATTGCTATATCATCTCGGAGAAATATTCACATTTTAAAAAATGATGTTATACCAAAATACAGGAAAACACATCCCTCTCTTAAAACAGTTTGGCTATTCAATATTTGAATATTGCCATTTTTTCAATTTTTTGAATCCAATATATCGACAGATTAGTAAAAACTTCATTTAGAAAAATGCAGTAACCAATGACTTAAATTAAAATAGTTATCTTAGCTAATAAAAGTATATATTCAAAAGTAACAGCCATTTTAAAAAAATCTAGATACCCCTTTTCAAAACTTTTTTACCGATATATTTATAACTCTCAATTTTTAATGTAAATATCAGAATAAATCCACAATTTATCTAGATAATTTTCAATTCTGTGATTCATTAATTAAATTTTCTAAGATAGGTGAAACAATTCCTAAAATTCACAGAACAGATATAATTGAAGATAAATTTAAGTCAATTTTGTTTCAAGAAGTTGTGTTAGAGTCTCTGAATAAAATGTAATATTAAAGCAGGATATAATATCATGTCCGGATGAACAGTCATAAATAATTAGGGAGGAGTTAGGTAGCGGATGTCTCCTTGGCAACCTACAGTCAAGAAGGAGAAGAGGGGAAGGAATAGAAAGTTTTTTCGGTCGCGCACCTCAGAACGAAGTTCTATCGCCCTCTTATACCGACATGATATAACTTGGTAGAGGCAATTAATTTTTAATAAATGAGGCAGCAAACCCCTTGCTCAATAGTGTTTTTCGGTATCTTCCAGTTAGGAATGGCATTGGGTACTTCATTATAGATATTTATATATATATAGCTTGTGAGTATATTGTGAACCCTTTCTTTTTTTTCTCAAAGTCTGTTAAACCTCAAGTCGAAAAATCTAATCAATTTTACTTTTCAATCCGTATTGCTAAACCACAGGATCTCAAGAGTATTTCCGAAATCTTGACCAATAGTTTTCATTCTCGTGAAGGAATTATGAGCTATGTTTATCCTTTTTTACGACTAAGTATTTATGAAGATTTACGAAATCGTATTCGTTCTAAAGGTGAGCATTATTTATGTATTATTGCTATGGTTATCAAAGATAGTAAGTCTACTGAGAATTTATCTACTATTGAAGGCCAGGATTTGGTGGGAACTGTAGAAATTAGTGTACGCTCGCTGCAGCAAAATGGACTTCTATTTCTGAATCCTTGGCAGTTGGATAATTTTGAGTATGCTTATTTGTCAAATTTGGCAGTTGATGCTGATTATCGACGATTAGGAATTGCTCAACAATTATTAAATTTTTGTGAACATAGAGTATTAGAATGGGGGTTTGGTGACCTATACCTTCATGTATTAGAAAATAATTATAGTGCCCGGAGACTTTATCATAAAGCTGGTTACAGATTACAAGAAGTTGAGTGGACTTTCGGTTCTCTATTATTTGGGCAACCCCGAAAGTTACTTTTGCGTAAATCTTTTTCAGGTAAAACTTAATTCTTAAGAACTAAGTTATTTAGGTGTTGACAATTAGATGAAAAAAATGGCATCTTAGTATTCTTTAAAGTCAGCTTTTTGCCAAACAAAATTTGGGCTTAATTAAGGTTTGCTGAAAAATTATTTTTTAAGCAGTGGGGGAGTAATTTTTTTTGCTCAACTCTTGTCTTTATATGCTAACTTTTTGAGAATTTTCAACTGAAAACCAAGCACTTTGTTAGACTATAAAAACCATAAAACTTTTGTATGTCAGTGCTTTGAGATTTAATCAGCAGAACAATAATTAACTAACTATAAATTTAGATAAATTATTTTGTTTTCTTTTTGAGAAAGAGTAATTTTTTGGTATTGTTATCAACATTAACTATTTATTGAGTCCTTCAACGAAGAAAAAACATGAAAAGTTTTACGACTGAGTTTTTCAGCAGTGTGTGGCATAAGTTCCCACAACAAATATCTAAGTTAGTAGCTACATTAGTCGCAACATTTGTCTTACTTTTTGTTGGTACAATTTTTCTGCCACTACCTTTCGCCCATGCAGCAATGGTTTTATACTGTGATGGATTGGACGGTGTGGGCAATCCTTATACAGCAACCTATCTAGATGGATCGTTTACTCAAGTCCGGTTTGATCGTTCTCCAGATTTACCCCCTGTAGTTTCGGAATTAACCTACGATACTGTAAATGAGCAAGGTGAACCAATTTACCGAGGTGCTTATTTAGGAGCAGCAGATGTCGTTCTTATCGATACATCAAAAGGTAATGTCAAACCTGGTTCGGAAATATCAGTAGCAGTTGATAATAACTGGAACGTAGAAAGGGGTATTTGTGGAGTATAATAAATAGGCTTTAGGGTGTGTCAGTTACTGGCAACTGGCAGACCCTAAATTATTACTGGATTAGAGTACCACTCAACACTTAGCTATCAGCAATTAAGTTCTCAAGGTTTATAGTTAGGAATTAAACTTTACATTTTACCTGAATTTTTCAAAAGTCTCAAAAGCTTCATATATTACTGAATTATACTTAGATTAATTAGCAAAATATTCTGGAAATTATATTTCAAGGTTTCTCAACAAAAAAGCAAATTTATCTATAATTTATTCAATTATTTTCGTAGTAAATTTTTCGGCTCGATGACCTGCAAAAGTAAGTATTTAGCATTCAGCAGTCAGCTCTGATCTATGAGTAATTAACTTCATTATTATAGAAGAATAAATTGTCTCCAAGAAAGAAAATTAAATTTAGTAGAAGTTAAAAGGGTAGCTGCTTTATTTATTAAAAACCTGAGAGCTGAGAGCTAACTGCTAATAGTTATTTACTTAAATTAATTACCAAAATTTTCAGGCAATTCTATTTCAAAGTTTCTCAGCAAAAAAGCAAATTCATCTGTAATTTATTCAATTATTTTCGTAGTAAGTTTTCCGGCTCCATGACCTGCTAAAGTAAGTATTTAGCATTCAGCAGTCAGCTCTCAGCTATGAGTAATTAACTTCATTATTATGGAAGAATAAATTGTCTCCAAGAAAGAAAATTAAATTTAGTAGAAGTTAAAAGGGTAGTTGCTTTATTTATTAAAAACCTGAGAGCTGAGAGCTAACTGCTAATAGTTATTTACTTAAATTAATTACCAAAATTTTCAGGCAATTCTATTTCAAAATTTCTCAGCAAAAAAGCAAATTCATCTGTAATTTATTCAATTATTTTCGTAGTAAGTTTTCCGGCTCCATGACCTGCTAAAGTAAGTATTTAGCATTCAGCAGTCAGCTCTCAGCTATGAGTAATTAACTTCATTATTATGGAAGAATAAATTAGTCTCTAAGAAAGAAAATTAAATCTAGTAGAAGTTAAAATGATAGTTGCTTTATTCATTAAAAACATGAAAGCTGAGAGCTGACCGCTAATAGCTATTTACTTAAATTAATTACCAAAATTTTCAGGCAATTCTATCTCAAAATTTCTTAGCAAAAAAGCAAATTCATCTGTAATTTCTTCAATTATTTTCGTAGTAGGTTTTCCTGCTCCATGACCTGCTTTAGTTTCAATTCTAATTAATACTGGATTATCTCCTATATGAACTTCTTGTAAAGCAGAAATAAACTTAAAACTATGAGCTGGAACAACCCGATCGTCATGGTCAGCAGTAGTAACTAAAGTGGCAGGATAAGATATTTCTGGCTTTAAATTATGTAGAGGAGAATAAGCATATAAAGCTTTAAATTCTTCTAGATTATCTGGAGAACCATAATCACCAACCCACGCCCAACCAATAGTAAATTTAGGGAAACGTAACATATCCATTACTCCTACTGCAGGTAAAGCTGCACCAAATAATTCTGGTCTTTGAGTTATACAAGCACCTACTAATAAACCGCCATTACTTGCGCCAGTAATAGCTAATTTTTTTGAGCAAGTCCAGTTATTTTCTATTAACCATTCAGCAGCACTAATAAAGTCATCAAATACATTTTGTTTCTGTTGTTTTGTTCCTGCTTTATGCCACTCTTCACCATATTCTCCTCCTCCACGAATATTGGCTATTGCATAAATTCCTCCCATCTCTAACCAGACTAATCTACTGATAGAAAAATTGGGAGTGATAGAAACATTAAATCCTCCATATCCATAAAGAATAGTTGGATTATTGCCATCTAGTTTGACACCTTTTTTATGAGTAATAAATATGGGGATACTTGTACCATCCTTACTACTATAAAAAATTTGCTTTGTTTCAAATTCATCGGGATTAAAATATACATTTGGTTGGCGATAAATTTTACTTTCACCACTCACCATATCGTATTGATAAATAGTTGACGGAGTTGTGAAACTAACATAACTATAAAACGTGGTTGTGTAGTGACGTTTGCCATAAAAACCACCCACTGAACCAATGCCAGGTAATTCTACATTTCTGACGACGGAACCATCAAGATTAAATATTTTTATCTGAGTATGAGCATCTTTTAAATAGAAAGCAACAAACTGATTATTCAGTGTGCCTACTCCTTGCAATGTATCTGTTGTTTCGGGAATAATTTCTTGCCATTTATCTTGATTTTCTCCTGTTACTAAAGAAGCAGATGGGGGGTTATTAATATCAATAGCAATAACTCGTCTTTTCGGAGCATCAAAATCTGTGACAAACCAAAAGATATTATCATCATTATCAATCAGACGATATTCAGCTTCAAACTCACTAATTAATTCTACTATTGGCGGATTTTGGATAGTTAAATCCTGATAAAAAACCAAATTTTTGCGGTCTGTACTTTGCCAAACTGTCAAAATCAAATATTTGCCATCTTCTGTAACATAACAATTAAAACTCCATTCTTTTTTGTCAGGTTTTTCATAAATTAGTACATCATCATCTTGAGAAGTACCTAAACTATGATAGTAAACCTTATGTAAATAGTTAGTCTCTTTTAACTCCCCTTCTTTTGGTTGTTCATAACGACTATAAAACAGACCCTGATTATCCTTTTTCCAAGTTGGTCTATAAAATTTAATCCATTGCAAAACATCCGGCAACTCTTCTCCAGTTTCAATATTTTTGATGCGCCATTCTTGCCAATCTGAACCAGCTTTAGAAATACCATAAGCAATTAATTTGCCATCTTTACTAATAGCAATTCCCGAAAGAGCAACTGTTCCATCTTCTGATAATTTATTAGGATCTATCAAAACTTTTGGTTCAGCATCTAAAGTAGGTAAAGTGTATAAAACACTTTGATTTTGTAAACCATCATTTTTGTAATAGAAGTAGCGATCGCCTTCTTTAAAAGGAACGCTATATTTTTCATAATCCCAGATTTGAGTTAGTCGTTTTTTGATAGTTTCTCGTTCAGAAATTTCTGCCAGATAATTAAAGGTAATTTCATTCTGAGATTTTACCCACTCTTGAGTTTTTTCTGAGTCAGGGTTTTCTAACCATCGATAAGGATCGGGAACTTGAACACCGTGATAATTTTCTACTGTGTCTGTTTTGTCAGTGATGGGATATGTTAGAGGTTGTTTTGGATATTTCATATTTTTGATTTGTGAATTGTTTCTCTAATTTTAGAAGTTGATTGAATTTTTATCAAGTAAACATTGTCTAACTTTTGTGATTAATTTTTGTCATTGTCACAGTCGGAAAATTTCCAGATTTTGGGATTTTGCGGATAATTTCTAGACTTGCCTAGAAAATTTTCAACAGTGGAAAGGTGGAAAAAGATAAACGATGGAAAGATGGAAAAAGATAAACGATTACTCCATGGCAAATATTTCGGGAATTTTTGTCATTCCCAC
>NZ_JAAHHT010000419.1 GCF_010672085.1 Okeania sp. SIO3I5 | reverse complement strand
TTAATTTTTTGTGATGAAAATTAGATTATTGGGGTGGGGGCAGGTTTATCGGAATAATTTGTAATATAGAATCCGGTTATATAATATATGTTCATAATTGTATCTACACTTTATACTCCCCATCTCCCCATCCCCCCATCTCCCCAACTATATAACAAGTATTCAACCGGATCTTATATAAAACCATTAACTTAACGTGGAACCCGCCCCTACTATTTCTGCTGCTCTAATTTCAAAGCAGCAATAACTTTTTCATATTCAATTTTAACCTCAGCAAAAATCTCTATTGCTTCTGCTGGAGTAGAATTTCCTGACTCATAAGCTAAACGAGCTAATACTTCTAATTCTTGACAAACCTGATAAAGAGTCATTGCCCCTAAAGTACCACTAATAGACTTCAGAGAATGAGCAGCATTCTTAAGTATTAACGGGTTAGCTTGATTAATAGCAATATTAATATTTTCTAGCAGTTCGGGAGAAGTATTCAAATAAGTCTCTATTGCTTCATCTAAAGCTTCTATTTCTATCAAACTTTCTATTATATTACTCTCAAGAATAGTCTTTTCATTGAAAGTATAATTTTTATTTTTTTCAGTTTCCAGAGAAGTATTTGATGAAGTAAAATTGAGTTTTTCTTTTCCTTCATTAACAAGAGGTTTACATTGACTCAAAGCTTCAATAAGCTGTTTCATTTGTATAGGTTTACTAATATAATCATCCATTCCGGCAGCTATACATTCTTCGCGATCGCCCTGCATTGCATTAGCAGTCATAGCAATAATGCGAGGTCTTTCCTCAGAAGTTTTTTCGGGATATTCTGTAGGATTTTCGTATTCTTGGCGAATGCGACGAGTGGCTTCTAAACCATCCATTAAAGGCATTTGTACATCCATCAAAACTACATCATATTGAGAAGGCAAACCAAAGACAGCTTCTAAAACTTCCAAACCATTACTAGCAACATCAGCACGATATCCCATCCGTTGTAAAATTTGTAAAGCTACTTTTTGATTAACTAAATGGTCATCAGCTAATAATATTCTTAGGGGTAATTCCTCTGCCAATAAAGGAATTACCTCAGCATTCCATTTACTATTACTTGTAACCCTAACTTCAATACCTTTACCAGAAAAAATATTTAGTAAGATTTCATAAAGTTGAGATTGTTTAACAGGTTTATTAATAACTGCTGCAAATAATTGATGAGAAGGATTAATTTCTTGCTTACCTAAAGAAGAGAGAAGTACCAGAGGTAAATCCTGATAAATTGGATTTTGACGGATTTTTGTAGCTAAACTCAAACCGTCAATTTCTGGCATTTGCATATCTACAATTGCCACATCAAACTTATTATTTGTGGCAATTAATTCTAAAGCATGATTAGCATTTTCAGCAGTGCTAACTATCATCCCCCAAGATTCTGTTTGTTTTAATAAAATTTTTCTATTCGTATTATTATCATCAACAATTAATATTCTTTTATCTACTAAATTATGGTGAATACCATCTAAATAATTAGTTTCAATTAACTTATCCTTAACAGTCTGAATACTACATTTATTTACTATCGTAAAATAGAAAGTTGAACCCGATTTTTCATTTATATTAGCTGGTTTTTCATCTAAAGTAGATGATTTATAAGCTTCTGGGGGATTTCCGCCAATTACATCTATACTCTCAACCCACATCTGACCACCCATCATTTCAGCTAATTTTTTACTAATAACTAATCCTAAACCTGTACCTCCATATTCTCGACTGGTAGAAGAATCAACTTGACTAAAAGACTTAAATAAACGATTCATACGATTAGCAGGAATGCCAATACCTGTATCTTTGACTGAAAATTGTATTTCATACACAGGCGAAATATCATAAGTATGAGATTCATAAATATTTTCTCCTGCTAAATTTTGTAAATTTTGCTGTAAATTTTGCTCTACTTCTAACTGTCTAGCACTAACAGAAACTAATACCTCACCATGAGAAGTAAATTTCACAGCATTACTCAAGAGATTAACCAAAATTTGACGTACCCTAGTAATATCTCCGATCACCATAGTTGGAGTTTCTGGATCAATAAAATAGGCAAGTTCTAATCCTTTTTCGGAAGCTTTTGCTGCTAATAAATCAATAGATTCTTCCAAACAAGTTTGTAAATCAAAAGGATGTTTTTCTAAGTCTAATTTTTCTGATTCTATTTTGGAGAAGTCAAGAATATCATTAATAAGTGTAAGTAAAGCATCACCACTACTACGAATAGTCTGAACAAAATCTTTTTGGTCTAATTCTAGAGGACTATCTAATAGTAAACCAGTCATACCAATAACTGCATTCATTGGGGTTCTAATTTCATGGCTCATAGTTGCGAGAAATTCACTTTTAGTTCTAGTAGCAGCTAGTGCTTCATCTCTAGCTTTTGCTAAATCAATTGCTGTTTTTTGACGCTCTAATTCTCCACCTATCCACTGCGCCATTAGTTTTAATAATTCTCTATCTACAGCTTTAAAAGGTTCCATAAGAGGTTGAGGATTCCAGAAATTAAGAGTACCATAAAATGAACCTTCTACCATAATTGGCGCTCCCATATATGCTGCGATTGGGAAAGCCATATCTATGTTGGTATAAAAACCCGAATATTTAATAGATTCAAAATATATTGGTTCTTCTCCTCTAGCTGCAAAAATAAAGGTTTTTTCTAAGTCTAATTTTTGCCCTTGACAAATAGAATCATCAGGACTTTTAGCTGCAATAATAGTATATTTATTATCTTTTATTTGAGATAATACTCCTATTTCTAGACCAAACTTTTCACACCCCATTTCTAATAATTGTTGGAGGCGATAATTAAAATCATAACTTAGGTAACTATCTTGATTTTTATGTTGATAAGGGGCAGCAGTTATTTGATATAACTTACGAATAGCAGCTTCACTTTCTTGTAATTCTTGTTCTCTTTGTTTACGATCGGAAATATCACGAGAAACGGCAATAATTTCTTGTACTTTCCCTGTTTCAGGATGGCGAATTGTACGAGCGGTACTTTCCAACCAAATATATCTACCATCTTGATGAAAGATACGGTAGCTAAGAGTATAAGTTACTGGTTTTTTGAGGATAGTATAATAAGCTTTGGTAATTAGTCCAGTATCTTCAGGTGCAAAAAATTGTTTTGGATGAGTACCTACAAGTTCTGATGGAGAATATCCCATGAGACTACGACAAGCAGGTGATACATAAAGAAAAACCCCATCCGAAGAATGACGAGAAATCATATCAGTGGAGTTTTCTGCCATTAGTCTATAACGCTCTTCACTATCTTGACGTTCAGATTGAGAATTTTCTAATGCTTCAAGCATTTGATTTATAGTCTTTGCCAGACTAGACAATTCATCATCCCCTACTATTGATACACGGTTTGAAAGGTCTCCACTGGAGGCTATTTTCTTTACTACTTTGCTAAATTGTGAAATGCGGGAGACTACCAATTTTTCTATAACTACAATTGTCACCACACAAAAAACCAAACCTACTATTACCCATGAAAGAATAAAGTAATCCCAGAGCAATCGACTGTGGTAGTGAATTATTCGCTCTGTTTCTACTTTTAAAATTAGAGCTGGTTTACCGTAGATATCTTGGATAATTGTATAGCCAGCTATTTTATTAGAGTTAAGGGGTTGTACAAGTATTTCTGAAGTTTTTAGTTGTTGATTAATTTCTGGGGAAAGGGAATTATTTTCCCACCAATTAAAAGTTAGTGATAATTTTGTGGATTCAGCTAAATTAGCTATTGTCATATTATCTAAGTAGCGTCCCACAATTAAGGTATCCTTGCTTAGATTATCTTTTTCATTAGTAACAGGAATGGCAGCTATCAGAAGCGGTGCTTCTGGTAAAATAATAATACCTGTTTTTTGGGAAAAATAATTTTCCAACTCTAGGTTTTGAAGTAGAGGTAAATGTTTTTTTAAGCTGTTAGGTATGAGTATTTCTGTTTGTTTATTTTGATCAAATCCTTGACTAAATAAAATTTCTCCTTGAGAATTGAGTCGTAATATTAAGTTGAGTTTTTGATTAATAAAAAAGTTTTTAACTAAACTGAAATTAATCAATTCCTCTATCGCTAAATTAGTATCAGGTTTGAGTTTATTCTTATTAGCAAATTTTGATAATAATAATATTGTATCCTCTTTTGCTATAGCAGATAAATTGGACAACTGCTCATCTAGTCCATTTAATCCTCTCACAACATCTATACGAACGTAATCTGCCTCCAAATCTTGGAAGTCATAAAGCAGCATCATTGATGCTGTGGTACACAAGACCACTATAAGACTA
>NZ_JAAHHT010000418.1 GCF_010672085.1 Okeania sp. SIO3I5 | reverse complement strand
GTGGAATTTGTGGCCGGGAGGTTGCAAAAATTGGCAGTAGAAACACAAGAGGCATTAAAGTTAGCAGCTTGTATAGGAAATAGATTTGAGTTACAGACATTAGCAGTGGTGTGTCAGAAACCAGAAGAAGATGTAGCAGCAGATATTTGGGGAGCATTGCAAGAAGGGTTGCTTCTTCCTATTAGTGAGACCTATAAGTTTTTCCAGGGTAGTAGTATAATCAAAGAACCTGAAACTTATGCTATAACTGTTAGTTATCGTTTCTTACATGACCGGGTTCAACAAGCTGCTTATTCTCTAATTCCTGAAAATCAAAAACAGCAAACTCACTTTCAAATAGGAAAACTATTATTAAAAAATATACCAGCAGCAGAACGAGAAGAAAATATTTTTGAAATAGTGAATCAGTTAAATTATGGCATCAGATTAATAGGGGAACAAAAAGACAAAGATGAATTAGCTCAATTAAATCTGATTGCTTGTCAGAAAGCTAAAAGTGCCACTGCTTATCAAGCAGCTAGTGAATATGCCAATATCGGTCTATCTTTACTGGGAGAAAATCCTTGGCAAAGACAATATGAAATGAGTTTAGCATTCCATGACTTAGCTGCTGAGTTAGCTTTTCTCTGTGGTGAGTTTAAGACAATGGAACACTATATTCAAAAAGTTATTGCACAGGCACATTCTTTGTTAGAGCAAGTCAATGTTTACAAAATCAAAATTCAATCAAGTGCTTCCCAGAATAAACTAACTGAAACTGTTGCCATTGCTCAACAATTCTTACAAAAGTTGAAAATATCATTTCCCGATGCACCTACACAAAAGTATATTGAAGAGGTTATTGCCGACATTGACAAACAGATTCAAAACCGAAACATTGAAGATTTGGTCGATTTGCCTCAGATGAGCGATCCCAAACAAATCGCCATTGTACAGATTCTTAACAGTATTCTACCAACTGTCTTCTTTTCTAATCCTTCTTTGTTTCCCTTACTGGTATGCACCTCTATTAAACTATCTATTCAATACGGAAATACGCCAGTTTCAGCTTATAGTTATTCGTGTTATGGTGTTATAGCTTGCACGATGTGGCAAAATGTTGAGACAGGGGTAAAATTTGGTCAGTTAGCACTTCAAGTTGTATCAAAAATGAATGCTAAAGCCGTTCTTCCAGATGTAGCAACTGCCCTAGGATCAATGATTTTGCACCGGAAATCCCATATTAAAGAAACGCGAGGAATCCTACAAGAAGGTTATCAAACCGCTCTAGAAATCGGAAATTTAGAGTTTGCTGGATATAATGCTCACATTTTTTGTATTAATTCTTTTTGGAGCAATCAGCATCTTCCCACCTTAAAACAGGAAACTTCCAGCTACTGCAATGCTCTAGCGGGATTCAATCAACTGACATCGGCAAATTACTGTCGAATTTATTGGCAATCTACTTTGAATTTGCTTAATGTTACAGAGCATCCTAGTAGATTGTCTGGAGAAGCACTTCAAGAAGTAGAGTTTGTGCCACAGCTACTCGAAGCAAATGACTTATATGGTCTGTATTTCTTCTATTTGTCTAAGCTAATGCTTTGCTACCTGTTTGGTGAAATTGAAGCAGCTCAAAATTATGTTGTCAAAATCAAACCATATTTCAAGGTTGGTAGTGGTTCTGTTGGTGAACCTGTATTTTATTTCTATGACTCTTTAACCGCTTTAGAAGTTTTCAATTTACCATCATCAGACAAATCAGAAATCTTCCAAAAAGTCGAACAAAACCAAGCACAACTGCAAGAATATTGGGCAAAATATGCTCCGATGAATCACCAACATAAGGTGGATTTAGTTGCAGCAGAAATTTCCCGAGTTAAGGGACAAAATTTAGAAGCAATGGAATTGTACGATCGCGCCATTGCAGGAGCTGTAGAAAATGAATATATCCAAGAAGAAGCGCTAGCTAACGAACTCGCAGCTAGATTTTACCTAGACTGTGGCAGAAACAGAGTTGCTGCTGACTATATGATTGATGCTTACTATTGCTACGCTCAATGGGGAGCAAAAGCCAAAACTGACCACCTAGAAAAAAAATATCCTCAACTCCTCACTCCCATCTTGGAAAAAAGAGAACATGATAACTCCTATAACAGTTTCACCTTTACTCAACCCTCAAATACACTAACTACAACAAATCCTTTCCTAGATCAAGCATCTGTCATCAAAGCCTCCAGAACGATCTCCGAAGAAATAGAACTTGATGCGTTGCTCTCTAAATTGATGCAAATCCTCATCGAAAATGCCGGAGCTAACAAAGCAGTTTTATTGTTAAATAACTCTGAGAATTGGGAAATCGTTGCTCAATGCAATAACAATAACAGTTGTCACCTATCTACTATTCCCTTAGCTCAAAGCAAAACCATACCCAGTAACATTATCAACATTGTCAAACGGACCCAAAAGACTGTCCTACTTAACAACCTTGAACAAGACAATACCTTCACTGGCGATCCTTACTTGATCAAACAACCACCTAAAAGTCTGCTCTGCACTCCCATTCTCAATCAAGGAAAACTTATTGGTATTCTCTACCTAGAAAACCATCTCACCACAGAAACCTTTACTTCAGAGCGCGTCGAAGTTCTCAACCTGCTTACCGCCCAAGCAGCAATCTCTATTGAAAACGCTAGACTTTACCAAAATCTAGAAGGTTATAGTCGTAACCTACAAGTTCAAGTTCAACAGAGAACCCAAGAACTCCAAGAGAACAACCAACACTTGCAACAAACCTTGCAACAATTGCAGCAGACTCAAGCTCAACTTATTCAAACCGAAAAAATGTCTTCTTTAGGTAAAATAGTAGCCGGAATTGCCCATGAAATTAATAATCCCATTACATTTATTTCCGGTAATATTATTTACGCTCGCGGATATTTCCAGGAGTTGCTAGAACTGCTGAACTTTTACCAAGATAACTCCTCCGCGTCCAGTGCTGCTATACAAGAGAAATCCCAAGAAATCGACCTAGAATTTATCTGTAAGGATTTAGACAAACTATTTTTATCCATGGAAACAGGAAGCGATCGCATTCGCCAAATTATTCTGGGTTTACGCAATTTCTCTCGTCTTGACGAATCCCAAAGAAAGCGGGTAGATATCCATGAAGGATTAGAAAATACCTTAATGATTTTGCAACATCGCCTTAGAGGTAATAGCTCTAGTCCTGATATTGCTATAGTTAAAAACTATGGTCAATTACCTTCTGTAAATTGCTACGCCAGTCAACTCAATCAAGTGTTTCTATATATTCTCACTAACGCCATTGATGCTTTAAATGCTTCTAAGGCCCGCCGGGATTGTCCGACAATTACTATCGCCAGTCAAATGCAGAACCAGGAGAGTATCAGGATTTCCATTGCTGACAATGGGCCAGGAATGAGTGAGACTGTTCAGCAACGTATTTTTGACCCCTTTTTCACTACTAAACCAGTTGGTCAAGGTACTGGACTGGGGTTGTCTATTAGTTACCAAATAGTTACCAAACAACATGGAGGCAAATTGCAGTGTATTTCTCAAGTGGAAAAAGGTACTAAGTTTATTATAGATATTCCAATAGACATCTCCAGAAAAGAGGGAACAGGGAACAGGGAACAGGGAACAGGGAGGAGTAATTCAGCGCTTTTGAGTTGAGCAGACCACAAAACTGCTGTAGGAGTAAGGAGTTGTAGGGGCGATTTCCTGCGGAATGCTCCGTAAACGCGAATCGCCCCTACAGGAGTAATGAGTGAGGAGTAATGAGTAATGAGTAATGAGTAATGAGTAATGAGTAATGAGTTAGGAGTAATGAGTTAGGAGTAATGAGTTAGGAGTAATGAGTTAGGAGTAATGAGTTAGGAGTAATGAGTTAGGAGTAATGAGTGAGGAGTAATGAGTTAGGAGTAATGAGTTAGGAGTAATGAGTTAGGAGTAATGAGTTAGGAGTAATGAGTTAGGAGTAATGAGTAATGAGTAATGAGTTAGGAGTAATGAGTTAGGAGTAATGAGTTAGGAGGTAGGAGGTAGGAGTAATGAGTTAGGAGTAATGAGTTAGGAGTAATGAGGTAGGAGTAATGAGTTAGGAGGTAGGAGGTAGGAGTAATGAGTTAGGAGGTAGGAGGTAGGAGTAATGAGTTAGGAGGTAGGAGGTAGGAGTAATGAGTTAGGAGGTAGGAGGTAGGAGTAATGAGTTAGGAGGTAGGGACGTTGCATAACAAAAATGCGAACGTCCGTTTCCCTTTAAACCTTTCTTTTCCTTATGCCTCCTGCCACCAAAGTATAGAACCCATTTGATATCTCTAGAAAAGAGGGAGTAGGGGAGTGGGGGAGTAGGCATTGTTCATTCATTGTCTGAGCTAGAATATTTACAACCCTACATTTTTTGAGTCCTGTACGGACTAAACT
>NZ_JAAHHT010000417.1 GCF_010672085.1 Okeania sp. SIO3I5 | reverse complement strand
GAACCAGTGGGCGATAGTGCGATTATCGAAACAGGTGCTTTTTCTCCAGATAATACTTCTGATAATGGTGGCGATGGTGGTTATAATCGCCCCCCTCTAGCTCAAACTTTTAGCGAAATTGAAACACGAGAGCTATTCACTGTAGCAGTCAATCACTTTAAATCTAAACGAGATCCAGATGAAGATGCAGAAGTAAGAGCGGGCGATCTAGACTCTGGTGATGGTGCTGCTGCCTGGAATCTGCGACGTACTGAAGCTGCTTCCGAGTTAGTAGAATGGTTAGAAAGTGACCCTACAGTGAGTGGAGACCCAGATTTTTTGATTACTGGCGACCTCAATTCTTATGCTGCTGAAGACCCAATTCAAGCAGTTATTGATGGGGGATATGATAATCTAGTCGATATTTATACAGGTAACGATCGCGCGTATTCTTTTACCTTTGATGGTTTTGCGGGATACCTCGATCATGCTTTAACTACCGAGAGTCTGACAAACCAGGTTACCACAGTAACAGAATGGCATATTAATACAGACGAATCACCACTTCTAGATTATAACTTTGAGTTTAAACCGGATTCTCAAGAAGATGCACTTTTCCAACCTGATGCCTTCCGCTCTTCCGACCACGATCCGATAATTATCGGTTTAAATTTGGGTTCGGAACTGACAACTGTAGATTTAACCAATGAAGATGATTTCTATGTAATGCCAACTGGTTTGCTAGAAAACCGTCCTGATGGGTTACGCGGTTTGAGTGGTGATGACCGAATTATTGGTTCTACAGATTCCGAGTTAATTCAAGGTAATGCAGATAATGATACCTTGCTCGGAGGGGGTGGAAATGATACTCTCATTGGTGGTATTGGTGTTGATCGCCTTTTTGGAAACAATGGTAATGATGTCTTAGAAGGCCGTCCTGGCAATGATTTTCTGTTCGGTGGAAATGGAAATGACATATTGGAGGGGGGTCAAGGTCGCGATCGCTTTAATGGTGGTGCTGGTAATGACACTTTCACTGGTGGTGCTGGTATTGACAGGTTTATTTATAATACTAACCGTGAGTTCAGTCAAGATGATATTGGTTCCGACAATATTACTGATTTTCAACAGGATCGAGATTTAATTTTATTGGATCGGACTACTTTTAATGAGATTACGAGTAACTCTGGGGAAGGTTTCTCAGTGTCCGATGAATTTGAGTCTGTCGAGACTAACGCAGAAGCAGCAACTTCCGAGGCAATAATTGTCTACAGTGAAGCTAGCGGTAATGTTTATTATAATCCTAATGGCAGCGCTGGTGGTTTTGATAATGGCGGTTTGTTTGTTACTGTTCAATCTCAAGATGCTCTGAGCGGAGATGATTTCGTGATTAGAGGATAGGTTGCGCTGTCGCTTAATTCCCAATCTACCCTGAAATATATCATCAGGACTTACGCAAAGCCACCTCTTGTAGGGGCGAATGTTGTAGGGGCGAATGGCATTCGCCCTCTACGAATGGCATTCGCCCTCTACAAATAGGGTTTTGCCTAATAATTTGCGTAAGTCCTGATCATGTCCGGATGAACAGGTATAAATAAATTAGGAAAAACTCAGGAGTTAGGAGATCCCCCCTAACCCCCCTTGAAAAGGGGGGAACTGGAAGTCCCCCTTCTTAAGGGGGATTTAGGGGGATCGATAATTGATGTATTTCACGCTTACTAAAAACTGCTATATAATACGAAATTCTTAATCCGTATATCCGTGCCATAATCTGTGTGAGCAATGAATTCACCCTTCTCCCTGACAAACAAAACCTGCCCAATAATAAGGATTATCAAACGGTTTTTCGCCCCCTATCGACTTTTTAGCTTCAACTACTAAATCATAAACTTTCTGACAGTTATCAGCTATTTTCTCCTGTTCCTCATATTCTTTGACTGGGGAGTCTTTGACAGGCGATCCTTTGACTAGCGAGCAAGATGTTTGCACTGGATTTTTGACTGGCGAGCAAGATGTTTGCACTGGATTTTTGACTGGCGAGCAAGATGTTTGCACTGGATTTTTGACTGGCGAGCAAGATGCTCGCACTGGATTTTTGACTGGCGAGCAAGATGCTCGTACTGGGTTTTTGACTGGCGAGCAAGATGCTCGTACTGGGTTTTTGACTGGCGAGCAAGATGCTCGCACTGGGTTTTTGACTGGCGAGCAAGATGTTTGCACTGGATTTTTGACTGGCGAGCAAGATGCTCGCACTGGGTTTTTGACTGGCGAGCAAGATGCTCGCACTGGGTTTTTGACTGGCGAGCAAGATGCTCGCACTGTATCTAATTTTTCCTCCGCATCCTCCAAACTCTCCTCCGCTTTTGCCAAGGTTAACTCTTTCAACTCCATCTGTGCTTGCCATAACGCATCTGCACTCGTAATACCTGCCGCGCGGTTGCGGTGGAAAAAATATGATAATATTGTCGTCGCTAGATCGTTCACTGCCCACAAACTACTGATAACATTCGACGCACCTGCTGATAAAAAGGCAGCGCTGAGGGTAAATATATCGTCCGTTAATTCTGAATTTCCTAACGCCGTTTCACAACAGGAGAGAAATAAATCTCCTAACTGGGGGAAACGAATGCTGGCATTCAGCAACTCCCCTAATGTTAAGTCCGTGTCTCCTAGCAATAACTTCGACTCCAATGGTTCCGTTAAATTAGACTTGGCGTGGTGACTGGAGAGTAAACCTAATACTTTCTCTCTCGTCAACAACTGTTTATACTTAGCTTTGGTTGCCTCTTTGCTGCCTTTGAGATGGTGTTCGGGGGCGACTCCATAAATTTGTGCGACTAATTGGCATTCTGTGGGGGTGTATGGTAAATCGTCTTTGGTATTTTCGACGATACCGTAACGTGGCAGGTTTGCCTCTGGGTTTTGCGCTTGTTGCCGACAAAATGTTAATACCTGGGTGCTGGGTGCTATTCTCACGCGGAATTTATCGCCTAAATATTCGCCGTTGTCTAGGGGTAATGCTGGTAAGGGAATTTGATGCAGATACATAAAGGGCACCAGAATAATTTCTTTGATGTCTGTGAGTTTGGCGATGAGTTGGTTGATTTGCAGTCTGTCTGCTATTTCTTTTAACATCTCTGGCATTTTGTCTTGCCATTGTTTGTATAATTGGTGTTTCTGTTGTTTGCGGGAGGCGTTAAAGTCGGAAACACTAATTTCTGTTGTGGTGCCGTCTGTGAGTTTAACAACGACATTGGATGGTTTGGGGTTAATAGACTCAATGGCATCAATATCGCAGTTGGCTAAATTTGCTGCTGCTTGAAATGCTGCTGAATCATCTATTTCGGAGTAAGGTGTTAACCAATTATCCCGTAACCACAGTTGGAAATTTTTGTAACCTTCCCCTTGACAACGATGCAATTTTACCCCTGCTTGAGTGAGGATAAAAATATAAGTGTCATCATCTGTAGTGTAGAAACTCAGCAAAGCAACATCGTCTCTCTCCATCTCCCCCCTTTGAAAGGGGGGCAGGGGGGGATTTTCCGAGGGCAAGGGGGGCAAGGGGGAATTTTCCGGGGGCAAGGGGGGATTCAACAACCCTTTCATCCCCTCCACACTAACACTCAGCGGTTTGCTTTCCTTTTCCTCATCTAATGCCGGGAATAACCGATGCAGCATCTTTTGCCTAATTTCCTCTTTTTCTCTCACCAACTTTTGAATTTCCTCGTTAAGATCGTCCCACTCATCGCGGGTGAGATGACGAGTTGCTCCAACTTTTTCCTGCTTATCCTCTGGTGTCTGTAACTGCCGACGTAAACGATCGACTTCCCATTGTTTAGCTTCCATTTCTGCTTCTAACTTGCGGATCTCTTCAGGCACTTCGCCATTTTTGTACAAATCTTTGGTGAGAATTAAATCCAGCAAGCGACGACAGCGGAATCTTTCTACAGTTTCTAAAGCTTTGTCATATTGTTCGGCATTAACTGAAGCTTGAATCATGTTTTCATAGACATATATATTTTGACGCAAGATTTCTTGACGAGCTATTTCGTCAGGTATCCAATCTCGACTTTGCTCGATAGCAGTAATGGCTATTTCATAGTTATCAATGGCGAGTTGGTAGTTTTGTTGTTTTGAAGCAAAGTCAGCTAAGTTACGGGAAATTGTTAAACAGAGTGTTGGTAAGGTATCTGGTTTGGCAACTCTCAAAGCATCTTGATAGCAGGCAATAGCATTTTCGAGATACTGTGCTTTATCTCCTCTGATTCTATAAAGGTAGGCATTGCCTAGATTGTTTTGAGTCATTGCCCAATCCATCGGGAAGTCTTCTTTGGTACGAACTAACAGAGCCAGATGAAGTGCAGCAATAGCATTTTCGAGATTCTGTGCTTTATCTCCTCTGATTCTATAAAGGTAGGCATTGCCTAGATTGTTTTGAGTAGTTGCCCAATCTGTCTCAGCATTGAAAAGTTGAGCTATGGAAGAAAAATGTTAAAACCTACGATCGCTGTAGTAGCTAGCCCACCAGGAGTC
>NZ_JAAHHT010000416.1:1561-4533 GCF_010672085.1 Okeania sp. SIO3I5 | reverse complement strand
CTTATTCTGGAAATTATTCCTACTATTTAGAAAAAAAAGCTTTAGCTGAAGAATCAATCGTTAGTTCTCAAAGGAAACATCAAGGTGTATTACGCCGGGAATTAGAATGGTTGAAACGAGGTCCGAAGGCTCGCAGCACTAAACAAAAAGCCAGGATTCAACGCATAGATGAAATGCAAGGAAGAGAATTTAAACAAGCTTTAGGAAAAGTCGATATTTCTACTGCCGGCCGTCGAATTGGCAAAAAAGTTATTGAGTTAGAAAATGTTTCTAAATCCTACGATAGTAGAACCTTGATTAAAGATTTTACTTATGAATTTATCCCAGAAGATAGAGTGGGAATTATTGGTGGTAATGGTGTGGGAAAATCAACCTTAATGGATATTATTACAGGTAGGGTTGAAGCTGATTCTGGGAAAGTAGAAATTGGGGCAACAATACATATAGGTTATTTTGACCAACATTCAGAAAATTTGCTGGATGCTGCGACAGAAAATCAAAGGGTAATTGAGTATATAAAAGATGTGGCAGAATATGTGCAAACTGCAGATGGTACTCAAATTAGTGCTTCTCAAATGTTGGAAAGATTTTTATTTCCAGGTACTCAACAATATGCTCCTATCTATAAACTTTCTGGTGGGGAAAAAAGACGATTATTTCTGTTAAAAGTATTGATGAGTGCCCCTAATGTTTTGATTTTAGATGAACCGACTAACGATTTGGATGTACAAACTTTAGCAGTGTTGGAAGAATATCTCGAAGAATTTAATGGTTGTGTAATTGTAGTTTCTCACGATCGCTATTTTCTCGACAGAACTGTAGATAGAATTTTTGCTTTTGAAGGAGTCGGAAATTTGCGACAATATCCGGGAAATTATTCACTTTATTTAGATTATAAAGAAGTAGAAGCAGCAGCCAAAAAATCTGTAGAAGTTGAGCAAAAGCCAAAGGAAACTCCGTCTAAACAGCAAAGCTCAGAAAGAGTTTCTCGCGATAAAACCGGACAAAGAAAATTATCATCAAAAGAGAAGCGAGAATATCAGAACTTAGAGAAAAAAATTGCTCAATTAGAAGCTGAAAAAGCTGAGGCAGAAAATAAACTTTATAATGCACCTCCAACAGAAGTTAGCGAAGTTCAAAAACTCCATGAAAAGGTAGAAAGTTTAGGTCAAGAAATAGATATTGCTACCGAAAGATGGTTGGAATTAGCAGAGATAGAATCTTAATGGATAATGGATAATGGATAATTAATCCCCAAAGGTATAAAGCCTCTCTTTGCTAATGGATAATGAATTAATTATAGCGTTTCTCAGCAATCGTGAGGTACACCTATATTTATTTGTTCCTATTTCCTATTCCCTGTTTCCTATTCCCTATTCCCTATTCCCTGTTCCCTGTTCCCTGTTCCCTAAAACCAAGGAATTTTGTACCTCACGCTTCTTGGGAATTGCTATATCAACTAATAAATAATTATCAATTAAGGAAATAAGATTTCCCCATATTCAATGCCGTTACGGTTTTAACAAGAAGTAATTATTTATTATTTATTATCAATTATAGTAGGGGTTTGGTCTCCAAACCCAAGCTTAAGATGGGATTTGGAAACAAAACCCCTACAGCTTCTTTCACATCTAATTGCTATAGTTAAGAAAGAATTGATTATGACAATTACTGTATTTATTCATCCCTTCTTGCTTCTTCCTTATTCAAAAACTCTATAAAAAAGTAGAAAATTTAGGGCAATAATATAGATATTGCTAGAAAGAATTAGCCGAGATTTTCAGTTCATATAAAATCCGTTTTAACAGTCGTCATTGCGACGATAGGAAGCAATCTCTTATGTTTAGGAGATTGCTTCCTTCCACTCGGTTCCAGTCGCAATGACTTAACGATAGTAATTATCCGGATTCTATATCAGAGATTGTTAGTCAAATAGATATAAAAAAGGAGGTCATTTCAGTTATAAGTTATCAGTATCCCTGGCTGTTTGCGGAGCATTCCGTAGAAAACCCAGAGGTTTTAAATAGGGATGTTTATTTTTTCCATCCCCTTCAAAGAGGAGGTTTTAGACCTTATTTTTTGGTAAACAAAAGGAAATTCCAAAGAAAGAATTTCAGGATTAAGCGAAGAGAATTTACAGGTGGATATTTAACAGTTAAAATTTATTTAGTTATAGTTTCCTTTAGTGGTTTTCTCTATTGGAAATAGTTTCGCAGGGTGACTGCTGAATGCTTAGACGCCATTGTGTTGCTTTTCGATCTATTTCTTTAATAAAGCTATCTTTACCATTCATATAACTATCAATATCTGTAGGGTATTTTTGTGCTAAACTGCCCTTTAATTCACTATATTTATGTGCATCTTCAGGATGAGAAATCATATAATCCCGAAATGCTAAATGTCGTTCTACTTGCTTTGAATTAACTTCAAAAATATGAACATGATAAGTTCTAATACCTTCCTGATTATTTTTACGAAAATAACGACGCTCGGCAATACCAAATTCACCCATTACTTCATAATCTAGTGATTCCATTAAGGAATTTCGCTCATCAACTTTTACAAGATTCTTTACTTCAACCAATATATCAATAATGGGTTTAGCGTAAATATCAGCTATAGCTGTACTACCAATATGATGTATGGCAATTATATTTTCTCCTAGAATAGGATTAATTTTTTGTGCTTCTATCTGAAATTTTTCACGCCATTTTTGGTTATGGTTAACTACTTCTACTTTTCTCATAATTTTCATACCAGTTTGATAATTTTCAACTAACTTTTGTTTTGCATTTCATCTATCCAGAAATAAACATCTGGTTTACCTGTTTTTACGAAGCTCATTACTCCTTACTCATTACTCATTACTCCTTACTCATTACTCCTACAACAGTTTTGTGGTTTACTCAACTGAAAAGCACTTACAAAATGTCGCCCTATAGTCCACCGATTATCAAAAAGTTGTAAGGAGA
>NZ_JAAHHT010000416.1:0-1461 GCF_010672085.1 Okeania sp. SIO3I5 | reverse complement strand
ACTCCTTACTCATTACTCATTACTCCTTACTCATTACTCCTACAACAGTTTTGTGGTTTACTCAACTGAAAAGCACTTACAAAATGTCGCCCTATAGTCCACCGATTATCAAAAAGTTGTAAGGAGATGTCTACCGCTCCAAAAACTTTTTCAAACATACTGTCATAAAAATACTCAGACATTATATATCCGACAAAAACTTAACTAAATTACAGCGGTAAAATGGATGAATAAACCACAATCATACTGACTCCTTACTCACTACTCCTTACTCCTTACTCCTTACTCCTTGCTCATCACTCCTTACTCATTACTCATTACTCCTTACTCATTACTCCTACAACAGTTTTGTGGTTTACTCAACTGAAAAGCACTTACAAAATGTCGCCCTATAGTCCACCGATTATCAAAAAGTTGTAAGGAGATGTCTACCGCTCCAAAAACTTTTTCAAACATACTGTCATAAAAATACTCAGACATTATATATCCGACAAAAACTTAACTAAATTACAGCGGTAAAATGGATGAATAAACCACAATCATACTGACTCCTTACTCACTACTCCTTACTCCTTACTCCTTACTCCTTGCTCATCACTCCTTACTCATTACTCATTACTCCTTACTCATTACTCCTACAACAGTTTTGTGGTTTACTCAACTGAAAAGCACTTACAAAATGTCGCCCTATAGTCCACCGATTATCAAAAAGTTCTAAGGAGATGTCTACCGCTCCAAAAACTTTTTCAAACATACTGTCATAAAAATACTTAGACATTATATATCCGACAAAAACTTAACTAAATTACAGCGGTAAAATGGATGAATAAACCACAATCATACTGACTCCTTACTCACTACTCCTTACTCCTTACTCCTTACTCCTTACTCCTTGCTCATTACTCCTTACTCATTACTCATTACTCCTTACTCATTACTCATTATTCCTACAACAGTTTTGTGGTTTACTCAACTGAAAAGCACTGTAAGATCGTAGTCATTGTCTCTTGCTTTATTACAAGTCCATAAAACTGTTTCAGATAAAAGCTCTGCTAAATCAGGATCGACTAAGCAAACTAATTTTTGTTTTAAAGCAGGAGTTGGTTTAATAACGTAGTACCCTCTACAAAACATTATTTTTAACTCTCCTCAAAATATAAATAATGGCTTTATTATTTCCAAATTAGGTGATGGTGTATAGTAATAGTAGAAACTAGGGGGCGAATTATATAGAATCCGGGTAATTAGTTATCGTATTACTGAGGAGTAATGAGTAATGAGTAATGAGTAATGAGTTAGGAGTAATGAGTTAGGAGTAGGGAGTAAGGAGTAATATAGAATCCGGTTATATAGTATATGTTGATAATTCTATAATTACTTCAGTATTCAATCTCCCCTACTCCCCTATCCCCTACTCCCCTACTCCCAACTATACAATAACTATTCAACCGGATTTGATAT
>NZ_JAAHHT010000415.1 GCF_010672085.1 Okeania sp. SIO3I5 | reverse complement strand
ATTTTCTGCTCAGAAACTAATTAAGCATTTTCTCTAAATTGAAATCTTCTCCTGTCTCAAAGATAAAAATTTAACTTACCTCCTTTGCTTTACCTGACAAAATTCAGGTAGGGAATAGAGATAAAAATTTATGGGAGGAAGCTAATTAGCCATTGACTCAAAATTAACATATTCTCCAGTATCAAAGTTAAAAGTTTCACCTAACTCCTTTGCTTTACCTGACAAAATTCAGGCAGGAAAAATTTGGGGAAATTTTCTGCTCAGAAACTAATTAAGCATTTTCTCTAAATTGAAATCTTCTCCTGTCTCAAAGATAAAAATTTAACTTACCTCCTTTGCTTTACCTGACAAAATTCAGGTAGGGAATAGAGATAAAAAATTATGGGAGGAAGCTAATTAGCCATTGACTCAAAATTAACATATTCTCCAGTATCAAAGTTAAAAGTTTCACCTAACTCTTTTGCTTTACCTGACAAAATTCAGGCAGGAAAAATTTGGGAAAATTTTCTGATCAGAACCTAAGATGGTGTTAATCTTAATTGTGATTATTATCAGTATTAGGTTATACTTTACCTATGTATTTGTTCTTATTTAAAGCTTTTTTAGGCCAAATACGAGAAGTATATGTTATTTTTTTTTAAAAGAATTCTACTAAATATTGACCTATTATAGCTATGTCAAAAAAAAATGATCTTTTTGAACTTCTAAGTTATATTTTTGCAGCTATTCTTATCTTTGTATCAGGATTAAGTTTGTTATTTACTTCTGAACTGACAACCCTAAAATGTAAACGCCTCCAGTTAAACCAAAAAGTGACCTGTGAAGTTACTTACTTTAGCTTGCTTAGAAAACGCACTATTGTAATTCCTACCAGAGTACTCCAAGGTGCTGAAACCCGTCGCAAGAGAACTAGATCATCTTACAAATATAAAGTAGTTCTTTTGACTGAGATTGATGAAATTTCTATATATGGTCTTCATTCTTATCCATCTAAAATAGTAGCCAGTATAAAAGTAAAGCAGATTAATAATTTTATTAATAACCCAGAGAAAATGTCGCTGGAAATGCTACAGCATCCTAACTGGTTTATAGTTTTTTTGGGAATTATATTGATTTTTATATCAGTATTACTATTGTTACTTGCGTTACTTGTATTCTTTAATTTTATAGCAAGAAAATTTGGTATCAAGAGAAAAAGAAAATCTAGTATCAAGAGAATTAGAAGGGAAATCTCCTATCCTTATCATCAAGATGACAAATCAGATTTCTAGGAGTTAGCTACAAGTATAAAAACATCAAGGTAAAGTAAGGTTAGTATAAGTGTTGTTAAACAAATCATTACTTGATTCATAAAAAACCTAAGAGCTAATTACTAATCGCTGAATGCTTACCATTCAAAATACATTTAGCTGACAAAACCCATAGTTTTTCTGTTTCCAAAACAGAACATTTATCTATAGTGTCAACTATGGCAGGAATATTTCCATTTTGGAGATTCATTTCAATTTGATTTCCCATTTGATAATACCATTGTCTCAACCAAAGATTTTTTAGTACATATTCTGACATAAATGCTTGGCGCTCTAAGATTAAAAAATCTATTCCATAAGTATGGATAAAATTTTCCATCCACTGAATATCTGAATGATACTGAGCAAAAATAAATTCTGTAGCTCGCTGTTTTATTTGACTGTAATAACCAAGATGATAAGGAATGGCATATTCCCAGGCAAACAATACGGAACGTTGAGAAAATGTAGGGATATAATCTGCCTCTTCTGATAGAGAAGCAATCAAAATATCTTTTGGTTGTTGAGCAAAAAATTCATAAATTTCTGGTGATTGACCTTTTTGATAATCGGGGTAATAAAAATTTTTCCATAAGCTGATATCGCCGAGCAATAAAATTCCCAAAAATCCAATAAAAATCAATCCTAAAATTCTTCTATTTTTGCTGGATGGTTGTTGACTGACCCAGTGAAAAATTCCATCTAAAGTTATACATAAAACAATGGCAGTCGCTATTGCTAAGACTATCCGAAAACTATGATTGGTGTAACGACTTGGTAAATGTAATTGAAATAATAAAAGATGAGCTGTTACGAATAAAGTGACACCAGCTAACAAGATTTGGGGTAGCAATTTAATTTTAGGAGTTATTTGCTTAAGCAAAGGTAATTGTCTGAGGAAATTTATTCCATTATCAAGGTTATAGGTTTTCTTTTCTTCCTTCTTCTTTCTTGCTTCTTGCTTCTGAAAAACTATTGGAAGGTTATAGGTTTTCCCTTCTTTTTGATTCTTGCTTTTTGCTTCTTGCTTCTGAAAAAGTATTGGAAATTTATCAGTTTCTCCTGCTTCTTTCTTCCTTCTTACTTCTTGGTTCTGAAAAAGGTTATAGGTTTTCTCTTCTTGCTTTTTCTTTATTCCTTCTTGCTTCTGAAAAACTATTGGCAAGAATAATCCAACTATTAATATATGAGGCAGAAATAATTTTTTAGGTAGAATTCCACTACGACTGCCGAGGATGAAAAAATCCCAGGAATTTTGTAAGAAAAAAACACTTCTACCTGCTTCGCCAAATTCTGGCAAAATTTTTGCTTGGGATGCTGTAATTACAGGTGCGTAATTACTAGAATTTAAAGCATAAAATAAAATTACCAGTAAACTTACTCCTAAACCTAATCCACTAAATATGTAATCCTCTCGATTTTTACTAAGACAAAACCTCCCTTTTTCCCAGTCTAAAAATCTGAAAATTAAAATCAAAACAGTCAGGATAACGTATTGGGGATAAAATAATCCGAGAAGAGCGATCGCTACCAAAAAAGGAACTAATGATTTTCGCAATAAATAATATAAAACTGCCAGAAATAAAGGATATAAAAAAGCCCTTGGTGTGCCGGAAGCTATGTCGTCTTGAAACCAGAGATTTTGACTTAATAATACTGAGGCAATAAAACCTGCAAAAGGTATTGGCAATATCTGAAAACAAATTCCAAAACAATAGGCAGCAGTTACCAAAGTTAACCCTAAAGGTAATAATTTATTCAGAAACATTGGATCTATTCCTACTTGGGAAAATAGCCAATAAAAAGTTTTATAACCCCAGGGTGCAACAGACTGAAAATAATCGGCAATTAAGTCGTTGGGAAATAATTCTGGATCTAAAAAACGACGCATCCAAAAAACGTGCTGTCTGGCGTCATCTTGTACTATATATTCTCCACTAAAAGCTTCTTTAAGTGCTAGTAAACTATATATTGTTGCGAAGGTTAAACTAAGAATTAGCCAGAATATTTTCTGATTTGGTTTTGGTGTATTTGATGGGATTAAAATTTGCTTAAGATTTTGCATATACATTATTTTGTAGTAACGGTTTAGATTCAAAGCGTGCCTTGCTTACAGCCTAAATCAATCATATTTTTACTATGTTATAGTGATATATAGTAATTGCTTAACTACTAATAGAAAATTCTTTTCTATTTTAGTAAATTTAGATTTCATAGCTTGATTCAGCAATCCCTTATTTTATAGGGAGTTGTTTTGTTAATTTGTACCTCTGTCACAACAGGATTGTTTCTTTGCTAACTCATAGTATTGTAAAGTTTTATTGATTTTATAGAAAAACTTATGAAAACAACTAAAAATATCTTAGACTGAGAAAGGATTGCAGAACAGCTCGTTAAATGTTTACAGGAGGGATAATGCAATTAGTAGAACGTACTATTATTAAAAAAAATCATCCCAATTATAAATCACTTGATGCTCTAGCTTTCTTGTCTAAAAATCTTTACAATATAGCTAACTACGTAGTTAGACAAGAGTTTATTAATAAAGGAAATTATCTAGATTATAAAAAGGTTCAAAAATTATTACAATCGGGAATAGATTATCAAGCAATACCGGCCAAAGTTTCTCAACAGGTTTTGATTCTTTTAGATAAAAATTGGCAAAGTTTTTTTCAAGCTATAAGAGCTTATTATCAAAATCCAAGTAAGTTTAAAAGTCGTCCTAAACTGCCAAAATATAAACATAAACAGAAAGGGAGAAATATTCTTGTTTATACAAAACAAGCGATTAGTAAACCTCAATTAGTCAAAAATCAGAAGATATTACTATCAAAAAGTGAGCTATTTTTTGACACTAAAATAAATTATGATTCTCTGCAACAAGTGAGAATAATTCCTAAGCTTAATTACTATGTGATAGAAGTGGTTTACGAATCCGTTGAAGTTAAATTAGATTTGTCAGAATCTCATGTGGCTTCTGTAGATTTGGGAGTAAATAATTTGGCGACTGTAACATCAAATAAAAAAGGTTTTCAACCCTTTATTATTAACGGCAGACCAGTCAAATCAATTAATCAATTCTATAATTATAAGAAAGGTAAACTACAGTCAGAATTAAAGAATACTAAAAGTAGTAATCGAATCAAAAGATTATCGACAAAAAGAAATTTTAAGATTGACGATTATCTACATAAGACTAGCAGGTATATTATTAATCATCTGATCAAAAATCAGATAGGAGTTTTAGTAATAGGAAATAATCCAAGGCAGGAAACAAGGCATAAATCTTGGCAAAAAAAATAATCAAAATTTTGTTCAAATT
>NZ_JAAHHT010000414.1 GCF_010672085.1 Okeania sp. SIO3I5 | reverse complement strand
GTTGGTGTAAACTCAAGGGTGAATTTTACCGGAAATTTAAGTTTTTTTCTGGCTCTTAAGTATTCCTGCCAGTTAAGTGTTCCCTCCTTCCTCCTCCCTCCTCCCTCCTCCCTCCTCCCTGTTCCCTCCTCCCTGTTCCCTGTTCCCTGTTCCCTGTTCCCTACCTTTGCTATACAATACCGATGCTACCGGACATGATATAACTGAATTTGAATAATTGTTTAATTAAGGATTCATATCAAATCCGGTAGTATCGGTAGAATTCAAGACTGTAGGGGTTTGGTCTCCAAACCCTCCACTAACTAGGACTTTTCACTCTTTTCTGATGGTAGAATTATATCACTCCGATTTCTCGGAAACCGTAGCCAGCGGATTTGATATCAAGCCTCGTTCTTCTCCAGAGCGAAAAAATCAAAAATATTTTCCTGATTTCAAGCCTCTGACTTTCCTGCTCATGCTCGCAAACAGCCAGAGGTTATAATATCATGTCCGCTGGTATCGTTTGTGTAAACAAGGGCAGGCAAGATGCCTATTCCACAGGGTGAATATCTACAGGAAATTTAAGTTTTTTTTCTTGCTCTTAAGTATTCCTGCCTGTTCCCTGTTCCCAGTTAAGTGTTCCCTACCTTTGGTATACAATACCGATGCTACCGGACATGATATAATGAGCGAATTAGTAATTTTTAATTGATATGAAAGCAACCCAACTTATTATCCAAAATCGTTACCGGAAGCCTGGCGATAGCCCAGTTGTTAATGTCGATGACTTTACTTATCGAGAAGGGGCGATCCTAAATGCTGATACTGTCATCAACGACCCCAATATTAGCTTGTATTGTTTGGATGACAAGCATCAACAAGCTATCTTTGTCTCCTTACCCTCTGATATTAAGCTCTCACGAGTGCCTTTCTATTATCAGGCTCAGTTTGATAATGCCCAGAGTTTGATTGCGCTTCCGTATGAATGCTTGCATGACCTTGCCGAGCGAGTTCAGACTAAATTGGAAAAACTGATTCTAGTTTACTCAACGGGGCGCTCTGGTTCGACTCTGCTGAGTCACATTTTTAATGAATCAGGTAAAGTTGTCAGCTTCTCCGAGCCGGATATGTTGACTCAATTGATTCATTTACGACAGCAAAAAGTTAGTGCGAAGGGCGATCTAGAAATAACATCTTTAATTCGTGATTGTGTCCGACTGATTTTTAAGCCAATTCAAGCAGAACAAATTTATCATCAGGCAATTAAATTTCGCAACCAATGCGTCGCCCTGATCGGGCTTTTTCATCAAGTATTTCCCAAGGCTAAGAATCTTTTCCTATATCGGAATGCAATAGATTACGTTGCTTCAGAATATCGATTGATGATTCGCTATCGCTCTCCCGAATTGGTTTCAGTAGATCGCGCCTTAGCTTGGCTTGAGAGATATCACGGTACTATTGCACTAGAAAAACTGGGCATTCGCCTGAAAAAAGATGTATTATCGTGGGTCGAATGTTTTGCCTTGAATTGGCTGATTATCATGGATCGTGCCTTGAATTTTTTGGAGCAAAATATTCCGATGCTACCAGTACGTTATGAGGATTTAAATAGCAACCGATTTGGAATTGTCGCCCAAATTTTTGAATACTGCGACTTGCCAACTACAAGCGTAACGCAGGCTCTTAAAGCCTTTGAAAGAGACTCGCAAGCAGGCACAACTCTAGCCAGAGACGGAGCAAATCGTGGGAATTTTACAACTCTCGATGAGAGTGATATAGCCCAAATAGTCGCGATCGTCGCGCTACACCCCGTGATTCAATCTCCAGAATTTATCATACCAGGAACGTTATAGCGGTTAAATTAGAGTTGTTAGGAATTACAGCAGTTTTCATTTCAGTCAACCACAGTAGGGACGTTCCATGGAACGTCCCTACGGGGTTTTGGTTCTGACGATATGGTTCATCAATTTGAAAAGCCCTGTAAGCTAAAAAAATGCCTAAAATCTTTATCAGTCAAAGTTTATAGATCTTTTCAAGTATAAAATGCTAAAAACCTTATAGAGTAAGCTTTTGAGCATTATTCAATTTTTATGCCCCAACAACTCTATTATACTTCTGTTGATTTCAAAGCTGAGTCACTTGTTTTGAAGTAGAAACGTAGCGGGAAACCAATAGTAGTCGTCAACACACTTAAAGAACCGCTAATTAACAAACCCACTCCCTGCAAATGCCAATAAAATGACAATAAATAAATACTGACTATACCTACTCCCCAGCAACTAACAATATTAATTAACATCGGCATAGTTGTATCCTTTATACCCCGTAAAGCAGCAGTAGCAGTTGTATCAACTCCATTAATCACTTGATGAAGCGCAATAATAACTGAAAAGATGCAAGCAAGCTGAAAAACCTCAATATCCGTCGGGTTTTTGGGAGTCAAGAAAACACGCACAATAGGCGCAGATTCACCCGCCACAATTATCAGAGTCACTATGGTAGTCAATATTGCTAATGTAATACCAAAAAATCCTGCCCGTCTAACACCTTGTGAACTTTGCTCACCATACATTTGTCCAACTCTGGTAACTGTTGCTTGGGCAACTCCCAAAACAATATTTCGGATGATATTGCCTACTTGAGTAGCGATTTGAAAAGCAGCTAAGGAAACAGCACCGAAATAGCCAAAGAAGTAAACTAAAACAATGTTAAAGCTTCCTGCTGAAATATATTGAATTCCGATTGGCAAACCGAGCTGAAAAATTTCTTGGAAGACTGGGGCATTAAATTGTAACCATTGTCTGAAGAGTTGATAATCTTTAAAGTCAGGATTGAGGCAGATAAAACTTAAGGCAAATAGTATTTGAAACCATAATACAATTACTGTTGCCCAAGCTATTCCTGCTAAACCAAGTGCTGGAAAACCAAATTTACCAAATGCCAAAATATAATTGGCTCCAGCATTGAGGAAAATACTACTTATGGCAATTGCTGTTATCACTTTTGGTCGATTAATTGCTGTCAAAACGTTGCGCAAAACTTCATAAGCGAATAAAGCAGGAAGTCCCCAAAGGATAGCTTGTAAGTAAGATTTTGCTGGGTAGATAATAGAATCGTCCTGACCGAGAAAGACTATCCATGTAGAGCTTGCCCCAAGAATAGCCATCATTGGTAACGCAATTAGTAGCGCTAGATAAAAACCTTGCCCGATAATAGGACCTAATTTGGAAAACTGTTTTTTACCGAAAGCAATTGCAGCAACTGTGTTGACGGCAGAGATGATAAAAATGCCGATATTGAAAAAGAAGCTAAATGTCACACAACCAAATGCACCACCAGCTAAGGTTTCAGTTCCTAATTTTCCCATTGCCCAGGTATCAACTGTGAGTAGACTAACCTCAATTAGTTGAGCCAGACTTAATGGAATTGCTAAGGTAATGCAGCTTTTGGCTTCCTGATAAATTTCAGATGAAAGTAATTTTGCCAAAAAGTCAAGGTGTTGTGAATAGATTTTCATTTTAGGTTTACTATCATTACTTTTTCAATGTAAGCTTAAAACCTATTTTAAAATTTTTGACTACCGTGAAACAGCATAAAATTGCGGGGTGATTAACTTTTAAATGAAAATTGTAGAAAGTAGTTGCTATTTGTAGAAAAGTGTTTTAATCAGGACTTACGCAAAGACACTATATATAGCGTATGACAAATAGAGCGATGTAGCTGCCGCACTTGCGGGAGCCAACGCTGAAAATTTTATAGCGATATAGCTGCCGCACTTGCGGGAGCCAACGCCTCAAGATTTTTGCTATTGTTAAGACATAGTAAAAAACATCTATAAAATCATGCGGAACCTTGAATTTTATTGTGGGTTTCTTCAGTTCTTGGAGCAAATAATCTGAGAGTAATTCATGTTTGACTTTATAGATAGTTTTTCCTATTTTCACTGCTAATATTTTTCAAAAAATCCAGACTAATATGGCACAGGCAATGTGATTTTTTTGAATTTTACTGATACGACATTGGCAAAATTATATGCCTGTTAATTACTTAATTTCTCTATGAAACTCTTCAATTTTGCATCTAGTTTTCGACTCAAATTATACAGCATTTATTGAAGATTGACTTAAGTCATTAGTTACAATACCCAACTGTCCTATTGCTATAAATAGTTGCCCAGAATAGCTTGACTTTCTTATCTCTTGGAAACCCTTTGATTTGAATTATTTTAGCTGATATTTTTTCTAATTCATTCCCACTTAAATCTCCTATATTTTTATATTTTTCTACACCACCAGTATCATCTACGCTTACGATTTACTTTTAAGGGACAGTAATAAATTTTTCTCATATTATCTATCAATCCCATTAACCTTTGTGTTGCATACCAACTATCCATTACATTGCTTTTCAGTTGAGTAGACCACAAAACTGTTGTAGGAATAATCAGTAATGAGTAAGGAGCAAGGAATAAGGAGTAATGAGTAAGGAGTCAGTATGATTGTGGTTTATTCATATGAAAACCGCTGTAAAACAATTTTAAATGTTCAATAATGGATAATTACCTCTCCCTAAAAGCTATCCCTTATAAGGAACTCTTGAAACCCTTGTGGGAGGATGGGGAGGATGGGGAGGATGGGGAGGAGGGGGAGGATGGGGAGGATGGGGAGGAGGGGGAGGA
>NZ_JAAHHT010000413.1 GCF_010672085.1 Okeania sp. SIO3I5 | reverse complement strand
GGTGATGTCCTCCCCCTGTGTTGACATTGATAATAACAAAATTCTCCTAGCTTGTCAAGGGCCTATGAATGTTTAGCTTATGAAGGTATCCGAATCCTGGCCCAGGCTTTCATCCCGACGCTCCCCTGCGGGAGAGCGCGGGACTTCCCGCCAGGAAAGTTAAAAAAGTACAAGGTTTTCCTTAATCAAGAGCTGCATAAAGTGAGGATGAAAGGGTTGACTATTGGCTGAAAAATCAAGGGATAATTCTGACTCCTGCCTTCTGTACGGACGTTGCTTGAGCATTAATGTGTTTTCCGTTCCGGAATGCTCCTATTCCATGTCGCTCCGCTAACGCGGAGCTTTGCGCCAGCAAAACGTCCCTACCCCATTCCTCCTGTCTCCTGTCTCCTGTCTCCTGTTTCCTGTCTCCTGTCTCCTAATTTTATACTACATTAAGCACCACAAAATGTAGGTTTCAACTACCACCTCTTTGCTTTCTTTCTTTTTCCGATAAATATTTGTCGATGAGCTTAACACCAACGGCAGATTCTCCTTCAAAAACTGAGCCAGTAGTGAGTTCCTCAAGATGCTCCTTTACTTTTACTTGTAAGGTTCCTGATACAGGGACATAACCTACTTCAGAAATTACCCCTTTGTTAGTCACATCCATTTGATAATCAACAAAAGCTTTGACAGAAGGCATTTTTTCTAGGGAATCTTTATTTACGTATAACAATAATGGACGAGATAGGGGAGTATAACTGCCATTGGCGATCGCCTCCTGACTTGGTTCGATACATTGACCACTACCATTATCAATAGCGATTAACTTTAAAACATCCTTATTTTGTTCGTAGTAGGCAAGACCGAGGAAACCCAAACTACCTCTATCTGATTCGATGCCTTGAATAATGATATTATCATCTTCACTGGCCTTAAAGTCCTTTCGACTTTTACCTGCTGTTCCAATTACAGCATCAGTAAAGTAATCATAAGTACCAGAATCAGTGTCAGGAGCATAAAGACTCAGGCGGTCTTCGGGAAACTTCTCACGAATTTGTTTCCAATTATTAATTTTCTCAGAATCATTAGGCTGCCAAATTGTTTTTAATTCCTCTAGAGTTAGACAGTCTGACCAGTCATTGTATTGATTGGCAATGACAGAAATAGCATCGAAGGCAATGGGAATTTCCACAAATTCTATTCCATTTGCCCGACACAGATCGATCTCAGATTTTTTAATGGGACGGGAAGCATTTCCTATATCTAAGTCCCCAATACAAAATTTTTTAAGTCCAGAACCAGAACTAGATATCCCAACAATTACCTGAATATTAGGATTATCCTGCATAAAATTTTGAGCCATTTTGTCGGAGATGGGAAAAATTGTACTTGAACCATCAACTAGAACATAGCTTCTTGTTTCTTCTTCTGGAGTTGCTGTTGCTGAGGGAGTCTCAATAGGTTCTGTTTTTTTCTCTCCTCCTCCACAGGCAGTAGTTATGAGCAGAAGTAAGGCTAATATGAAAAAATGAAGATACTGGTATTTGAATTTGATTCCTAGATTCATAGGTTTTCGATCGTGGTGTTTTTACTTAACAATACATATAATTTTAGCACTTGCAAATCTTGATATAAACTTAATTTTGTGCTATGGTTTAGTTTATATTTTTAGGTAATACAGGACTTACGCAAAGAAACCGGGTTTTTTCGTCAATGTTGATTGTTAAAAACAACGATTTCTCCTAAAAACCCGGTTTCTGGGTTTGCATGGCTTTAGTCGTGTAATAATTATTATTTCGATAGAACTAACTGCTAAAGATCAAAAACTCTGAAGAAAGCCTAAAAAATCTAGATGATATAGCAGTCTAAGCAAAGGTTAGGACATTTATAAATCCTGTTTGCGGAGCATTTCCCTATACGAAAAACCCTTTGACAGCTTACTATTCCCTATTCCCTATTCTCTATTCCCTAGCGCTAGGCGCTATATTTTTCATTGCTTTTATTTTATCAAATCAGGAAATATGATTATGGTTGCTCAACCTAGTATATATTCATCACCTCTACAGCAAGCGATTGACCGTCATCCGTTAACTATGACTCCAGATACTCCTCTGGTAGATGTATTAAAACTAATGAGTAAGTTACAGAATGCTTGTGCTTTGCCCAATGTCAGTACACCTGAAAATGAGCAAGTGGATCGATCAAGATTATCAAACCAAGAAAAAGCTACAAGTGTTTTAGTAGTTGAGAATAAACCGGTTCAACTAATTCCGAGGCATAATGCGCAATTGTCTTTATTAGGAATCTTTACTACTAGCGATCTAATTAAATTAATTGCCACAGGTAAAGTTAATAATCTAGAAAGTTTATCAAAAAATGTACAGCTTGGTGAGGTGATGACATCCGAACTTGTTACTCTCAAAGAATCGGACGATCAAGATTTATTTACAGCTTTGTCTTTGTTCCGAAAACATAAAGTTACTCATCTACCAGTATTAGATAGCAAAGAGCAAATAGTTGGTATTCTGACACCAGAAAAAATTCGTCAAGTGCTACAACCTTCTAATATTCTGAGATTAAGACGGGTAAATGAAGTTAGAAATGACACTGTTACAGTGACAATTTCTGGAACAGCATCATTATTGCAAGTTAGTCAACTGATGTCACAAAAAAAAGTGAATAGTGTGATTATTACACAGAAGAGAAAACTTAAAATCCAAAAGACAGAAATTGAAACACCAATCGGTATAATTGGTAATGATGATATTGTACAAGCCTATTTTTTGGATATAGATTTGGCCAAAACACCTGTCCAAAAAGTAATGAAAACGGAACTGAATTGTCTCAGACCAACAGATTCTTTATGGGATGCTCATAAAAAAATGTTGCAGGAAGAAGTGCAACTATTGATAGTATGTAGTAAACAAGGAGAGTTACTGGGAACGGTAAATCAGACAAGTTTACTACAAGTTTTAGATCCCACAGTAATGTTTGGGTTAGTGAGAAAATTACGAGCTGATGTCAATCAACTACAAGCAGAAAAATTTGAATTATTACGGAGTCGGAATGCAGAATTAGAAAAAGAAGTTCAAGCACGAACAGCAGAAATACAGGAACAGTTAGAACGCGCTCACCTCCTGGCAAAAATAGCTATGAGGATTCATCAATCCTTGAATCTAGATGAAATCATTAATGCTGCTGTTATAGAAGTTCAACAATTTTTGAAGGCCGATCGAGTGTTGCTATTTCAAGTTGAATCGGCAAAAGTAACCAAGATTGTTGCTGAGTCAGTAGATCGTAATTGCGATTCTTGGATGGGCGATCGAGCTGCATCTGAATACTTAATCTCAAATTTAAAAGTAAATCAAAATAGGATTCATGCAGTTGCCGATATCGATAGAGCAGATTTATCTACAGAACAAATTAGGAGTTTGAAGCAAAAGCAGGTAAAAGCTTTTTTGATAGTACCTATTTCTCAAGATGGGCAATTATGGGGAATTATGTGTACCCAAGAATATTCAGGGATTCGAGAGTGGCAACAATCTGAAATTAATTTATTGCAGCAATTAGCAACTCAGTTAGCGATCGCTATCCAACAAGCTCAACTTTATCAACAAGTACAAACTCTCAATACAGACTTAGAAAGACAAGTACAAGAGCGCACTGCCGAATTGGAACAAAAAGTCAAAGAATTACAGAAACTTAATATTCTCAAAGATGATTTTTTAAGCACTGTTTCCCATGAATTAAGAACACCTCTATCAAATATGAAAATGGCGATTCATATGTTGAAAGTATTTCCTGTTTCAGAAAAGGGTCAACAATATTTGAATATATTAGATACAGAGTGCAAAAGAGAAATTGAATTAATAGATGATTTATTAGATTTACAGCGTCTAGAAGCGGGTACAGAATCTATTCCTTTAGATACAATAGATTTAACAAATTGGCTTCCTACTATCATGGAACCTTTTAAATCAAGGGTGAAAGAACGGCAACAAACTCTCAAGATTAAATATCCTAAACAACTACCTAAAATCCGTTCTAATCATAATAGTTTAGGTCGGATTTTAGCAGAACTCCTGAATAATGCTTGCAAGTATACTGAAGATGGTGGGGAAGTCAAATTTTCAATTGAATGCAACCAGAAAAAAAACAGCAAAAAAAGCCCCTCAGAAATGTCTTATCCTATCAAATTTCTGATTAGTAACCCATCAGAAATTTCTGAATCTGAGTTACCTAAAATATTCACTAAATTTTATCGAGTGCCTAATGCTGATCCTTGGAAACAAGGTGGCACAGGTTTAGGTTTAGCTCTAGTAAAAAAATTAGTAGAACAATTGAATGGCAATATATTTGTCACTAGCAGTAATGGTTGGACAACTTTTACAGTGGAATTGCCTGTATGAATTCAAAATTCAAAATTCAAAATTCAGAAGTCAGAAGTCAGAAGTTCAGGATTTACGCAGGCGAATCCAGAAACCGGGTTTTTTCCTCAATGTTTATTGTTAAAAGCAACGATTTATCCTAAAAACCCGGTTTCTTTGCATAGTAAATCTGATTTCTTGTTTGGGTGCATCAGAAATTCAAAATTCAAAATTCAGAAGTCAGAAGTCAGAAGTTCAGGATTTACGCAGGCGAATCCAGAAACCGGGTTTTTTCCTCAATGTTTATTGTTAAAAGCAACGATTTATCCTAAAAACCCGGTT
>NZ_JAAHHT010000412.1 GCF_010672085.1 Okeania sp. SIO3I5 | reverse complement strand
GAGGTGTGGGAGGTGTGGGAGGTGTGGGAGGTGTGGGAAGGGTGGGAGGTGTGGGAGGTGTGGGAGGTGTGGGAGGTGTGGGAGATGTGGGAAGGGTGGGAAGGGTGGGAAGGGTGGGAGGTGTGGAGAGTCCAGTAGGGTGTGTTTCGCGGAGCAACATGAAAAGTGAAGCGTAATGTACCGAAGAAATATTAAACATCTCTCAAAATTAATCTTATAGCAGTCCAGTAGTAGACTGTTTCATCTTAAATGTTGCAATAGATGTAGGTTGGGTTGAGAGACGATCTTCGGAGCTTATCCGTAGGATAAACCCAACAACAATCTTTCTCCCGTACGGACGTTTAGCGTTCCGCACAACTTTCATATAGGGAATGCGGAGCAAACGTTAACGCGGAGCGACATGAAACGCATTAATGCTCAAGCAACGTCCCTACCCTACAGCGCTTTTCAGATTGATGAACTACATATTCACAAGCAAAACCTAGTAGGGACCTTCCATGGAACGTCCCTACTGTGGTTTACTGAAATGAAAACCGCTGTAATGCACAGTTTTAGCTGAAACAGTCCAGTAGGGTGCGTTACGCTTTGCTTTTCATGTCGCTCCGCGTAACGCACCGAAATATTCAAACCAAAATTAATCTTAAACCCTAGTAATTCCGGGGCTAAAATTTAGTTTCTGGAAATATCTATTTGGGATAAGCGGTGCGTTACATTTCATTAACGCACCCTACTGGATTGACTATTCCCGATTCCCTATTCCCTATTCCCGATTCAAGTAGCGCTATATCTGGACAAGATATAGTTTCGTGTCCGGAAACTCTGTAATACCATGTCCGGATAAGAGCGTGATAAAAACACTTCTTTCTCCTGGTACATTCTTTTCTCTAGTCTCGAGTCTCGAGTCTCCTGACTCCTCCCTAATTATTTATAACTATTCAACCGGACATGATATAACTATTAAGTATCTACAAAAATAAAAAATTAAATCAATTCAAGATATGAAACCAACAATTTCATTCCCTATTCCCTATTCCCTATTCCCTATTCCCTGACTTCTGGAAGAAGTCTATTAACTATCTACAAAATTTTAGGTTAACAATGGGTATATATAATCCTGAACGTTTCGGTGAACTCTGGGATAGCACTAGACTAGCTGCTATTCTCAATGAAATAAATGCAATTAAAGATAAAATTATTTTATCCGGTGGATGGGGTTGGCATTTTATGACCCCAGAAAATCATATAGAATACAAGCACGCTCACGATCATAAAGATGTTGACATTTTTGTTAAACCAGATCGCTTTAGTGAATTAATTGCACAGTTAAAACAAAGAGGATACGAGAAAACTTGGACGAGGTTCGATCGCTTACCCAGTTCAAATACTTTCTCTCGTTATACCAAAATTGTGCAGTTAGAAACGGAAACTGTTAAGGTAATGCTAGACATTTTTGTTGAGGAAGTTCCTACTGTTAAAGTTAATAATTTTTCAGTTGTTGAACCTGAATTTTTATTATCTTTATATGGAGTTAAACATAGTAGCGATCGCTGCTTTGCGGTTCAAATTGCCAATCAACTTTTACAGCAAGGAATTAATCCAGTAGGACATCCAGAAATGGCAAATTATCAACCTTTTTTATCTAAATCATAAAGTAGTTTCATCATATTGTATTTAGCGATCGCGTAGGGGTGCGTAGCATTATCGCCCCCATCTTTCCCCAGGAGAAAGAGCAACACGCAAAGCAGAAAATGAATGTACATCTGTGACACAATTAATCTCTAGCTCTAGAGATTAATTGTTTATATTTACATTAAATATGCTATAATTCCTGTAAATAATTATCAAAAAAAAAAGATGGCTGAAATTACTATAGATGAAACAAAATTGAAATAATTGTTGGAAGTAGCGATTATTGAGTTACTGCAAGAACAAAAAGAGGAGTTTTCTGAATTTTTAGCGGAATCCTTAGAAGATATTTTAATAAAAAATGCTATTCAAGAAGGTGAAAATACTGAAACAGTTAGTCGGGAAAAAATCTTGGAAATTCTCAATAGAAAGCTATGAGTGTTGAGTTTAGAAAAAGTTTTGAAAAAGATTTGTAGAAGATTCTTGATGCTGAGTTATTGACTAGAGTGAAATAAATTATTGAACAAGTTGAAAAAGCCGAAAATTTAACGGAAATTAGAAATATTAAAAAGTTCAAAGGTGAGGCAGAATACTATCGCATTAGAGTAGGAGATTATCGTTTGGGTATTAAAGTTAATGATGGTGTAGTTTTTTTAGTCAGGATACTTCACCGAAAAGAGATTTACCGAAATAATTAAACAATTAAATAATTAAATAATTCAGGTTTAAAGCCTCCTCTTGGATAGGGGAAAAAAATAAATTTTTTCCTTATTAGTCAATCCTCTCCCTTTTAGGGAGAGGTAATTATCCATTATTCATTATCCATTATTGAAAGATATTTTCCTTAGTTTCTCTAGAGCGATATAGCTGCCGCTAGACTCCGCCAACGCTCTTTTTCAGTTATCACTAGCTAGACACAGTAGCAAAACTTGTGAGGAGTAAAAATTTAATGGTTGAAACTATTCAAGCTCAAAAAATTAACCTTTTAGATTTAAAGTTAAAGTTTGGTTTAGAACGGAATAATGATGGAGAATTTTTCCAGGAATGGCAAGAAAATTTGCCGGAACTGACAGATTTAGAAATGGCTGCTATGGATGAAGTCAAACAGGAATATTTACATTTATCTCAATATCCATTGTTATAACCTGTTGTCAAATTAGTCGTTTTATCACCATTGTTGAAGTGGGCAGGTTTTTATCGCCATCCTTTTTTTATTACTGGTGAAAAAGAGGTAAGAATTAGCTCGGAAGATGAGGCAAAAATTATTACAGGTAGGCTGGTTATTTTAGTTTTTACTCCTGAATTTTTGGTGTTAGTAATTGAGGCAAAAAAAACAGCTTATTCTTTGGATGTTGGGATTCCCCAAGCACTAGCTTATATGTTGGCAAGTCCTAATTTATAAAAGCGTAATTATGGTTTTGTTACTAATGGTACGGATTTTATTTTTTTGAAGTTAATTAAACAAGAAAAACTTGTTTATATGGAGTTGCTTAATTGAGGAAAAGAATCATTAGCTAGACACAGATTCGGGCACGGATAAACGGATTAATTATTTGGCATCATCGGTGCATCCGTGGCCAAATTCGTGTCTAGCTCTGTTCAGGCGATAGTGCTACGGACTGCTCTTTTTCGGTTGCTAAAATTCAAAAAGATAGTACAATTTAGAATTAAAGGTAAATTTACCAATTCTGAATTCTATAAGGAGTATTAAATATGAACCAAATAACACCTAGAAAAGTACCCAAGGGTAAGCCATTATTTAGCGTTCGCATAGCGGTGCGTAGCACTATCGCCCTCCTCTTTGGTTGTTTCTGTTGAGAATATAGATGTAGATTACTTGTTAGAAAATATTCTAAATTTCGGCGATTTTGATATGCCAAGTTATTTCACACACGAGAATATTATTCTTACAAAAACGAGGGAGGATTTTTTGTATTGTAGAGATTTTAATGATTGGGTTTTGCCATTTATTGCTGCTGGATTGCAGTATTGGATTTCTCGGCAATATTCTGATTGGCAAAATAAATATCGTAGTTGGTTTGCTATTGAAGTAAAGAGAGAGAAGGGGGCGGTTGTGATTATTTCAGGGGATTATCGGATGTCTGTGGGTAGTGTTGTTGAGTATGAAATTGGATTTTACGCTAGTTGAGATATACCTAGATAAGCGATCGCTCCTGCTGACTGACCGAGGCGATCGTTTTTTTTATTTATAATATCGGAACTTCTGTATTGCCAGAGGTTCCAAGGTAGTGTTTGTAAATCATTGCTGGTGAGGTACCAACTAATTTTGCTACTTCAGCGGGCGATAATTTCCTAGAGTTAAGACATAGGGATATGAAGGTATGACGACACTGGTAGGGACGGCGATAGGATAGTTCTAGGCCGCCTAAAACTCTAGTCCAAGCTTTGATCAAACTGTTCAAAATTAATGGTTTGCCTTTTCTGTCTCTAAAAATATAATCTGAATCTTTGCTTCTTTCTAGATCATTCAATATCTTTTGTAATTGAACGTTAATAGGAAAACTTCTTGACTCCTGGCGTTTTAATCCTTTTTTTACTATTTCGCCTTGGTTAGTTTTGATTCTATTTTGATTGAAAATTACATATTTTTCGGTAATATCACGCCATCTCAAGCCTAATAATTCTCCAGTTATACACCCAGTAAAGAACCAGAAAATAATAGCTGGGTAGTATTGACTATGGCTATTGTTTTTATATCTTTGAGCGAATTTATTGGTTGGAAATGCTTCTATTATCCTGTCTCTTTCTTCTACTGAAAAAGGATTGATATCTGCTTTTATTTTTGAGCTAGGAACTAAGAATTTGAAGTCTTTTCTTGATACATTCCAAACAATATTATGGATTAAATCTTCTTCTAATATAGAATCCGGTTATATAGTATATGTTCATTATTAAATCGGACAATCTCCCCCAACAATACACTCTTGTATTCAACCGGATTTGATATTACTCCTTACTCCTTACTCCTTACTCCTTACTCATTACTCATTACTCATTACTCATTACTCATTACTCCTCAGTAATACGATAACTAATTACCCGGATTCTATAT
>NZ_JAAHHT010000411.1 GCF_010672085.1 Okeania sp. SIO3I5 | reverse complement strand
ATAGTTTTAACCAATGAAGATATATTGACTATTCCGGAATTATTACCCGGTTGGGAACTGCCAATATCAGAAATTTGGCCGCCAGTTTTCGAGTAAAAAGGAGCGTTTTCGGTTGCCAGAGCCGACATGAAACGTGAAGCATGGCTACCGCTAGGCTCCACCTTTCATGTCGCGCAGCGAAACATTACCTCTGCCTGTTTGCTCCGCATTCCGACAGAACTTGCTATGAATTCATCAACTTTTAGATTTAGCAGGAGAATAATTTCCCACTCTTAGCTTGAACAAGAGCGATCGCCCTCATTATTACCTCTGTTGCATTCCCAAGAATTTTGCTGCTATAATCCTACTAACAGTCTCAAATATTAACAGGAGATGCCTTATGTCTCTAACAGTTGCAGACTTGGAAAAAATCCAAACCCAACTAACAGAAGCACATTTAGACTACCGAACCGAATTAGTTGACGGTAAAATTATCATCATGGGATTATCAGACTACGTTTCCGAAGAAATTATCGCTCGACTAATCACCTTTCTCAATATGTGGGTACTCCCTCGGAAGTTGGGACGAGTGACAGGTTCTTCCGCAGGTTTTCGTCTCCCAGACGGCAACTTGCGTGGTCCTGATGTATCTTTTGTTCCCGCTGCCAAGATGCCTTCCTCCCCCCGCTCTTTTGCCGAAATCGTTCCTGACTTAACTATCGAAGTCAGGTCAGCATCCGATAACATCAGACCTCTAGTTCTTAAACTGCAAAGATTTATCGAGTTAGGTAGTCAAGTAGGTATTTTAGTAGACCCGAAAAACTTGACCGTAACCGTATATCGTGCTTCTGGGGAACCGATAGTTTTAACGCATGAAGATATATTGACTATTCCGGAATTATTACCCGGTTGGGAATTGCCAATATCAGAAATTTGGCCGCCAGTTTTTGAGTAATATCATGTCCGGTTGAATAGTTGTTATGGCGACGAAAGGGGCTGGGGCGGGTTTTTATGATTTCAGGTTGAGCCTCGTTAAGTTAACGCGGAAGCTGCCCCTACGCTTTGCAACATTTACAGCAATGTATGAGGATGGTGAGGTACAGTTTTTGTAGCACAAGCATCCTGCTTGTTACAGGCTGGAAGCCTGTGTTACCAAAAGTGGTAAAAGTTTGTACCTCACTAACTCCGAAATTGCTGTAATATCAAATCCGCTGGCGAAAGGAGTAATAAATTCTACCATCAGAAAAGAGTGAAAACTCCTAGTTTGTGGAGGGTTTCGAGACCAAACCCCTACGGCCTTGAATTCTACCGATACTACCGGATTTGATATAAGATGAAACAGTCTACTACTAGACCTAAAGTTAAGATAGACAGGACTTACGCAAATTATTAAATAATACGCTATCTGTAGGGGCGATTCGCGTTTGCGGAGCATGACCTTAGGAAATCGCCCCTACGAGATATAGCGGTTATGCGTAAGTCCTGATAGAATAATAATGTTAACTGATGAAATTATGACTCCTGTAAGGGCGAACGGCCGTTCGCCCCTACAACTCCTGGCTCCTAATAAGATGAAAAACCTAACTATTATAGCACTGCGCATTAAGGTTAGGACATTTCTAAATCCTGTTTGCGGAGCATGACCTAGGAAAAGCCTTTGAAAGTTCACTATTCCCTATTCCCTATTCCCTATTCCCTAGCGCGTAGCGCTATAAAACTAAATCTGTAATCGGACTATGGATACTAAGATTGGCAAAATTGTAGATAAACGGTATTGTTTTATTCAACCTATAAATACAAGTATTTTAGGACAGACTTATCTGGCGGCAGATACTCATCGTCCAGGTTCTCCCCAATGCGTAGTGAGAGAAATTCGACTAGCTAATTTTACTTCAGAAAATCAAGGGATTATACTATCTTTATTTCAAGCAAAAGTAGAAAATATTTTTAGTTTGAGTCAACACGAGGGTTTACCGAATTTATTGGCTTATTTTGAGGAAAACAATAATATATACTTGGTTGAAGACTATATAGTAGGTCTATTTTTATCTGAAGAGTTAGCTGGAGGTAAATCTCTATTAGAATTTGAAGTCATCAAGATCTTAAAAGAGATTCTAGAAATTTTAGTCTTCATTCATAATCAAGGGGAAACTCATGGAAAAATTAAACCAGGAAATTTGGTGAGACGAATATTAGATGGCAAATTATTCTTGGTTAATTTTGGGTTGGAAAGAGAAGTTCAGAGAATTTTAGAATTAAATGAGGAACCATTAACCTCGGAATATCCCAACCAAAATAACTCTGATAGTTTAGTTTATATACCGTTAGCAAAAAATCAGCAGGAAATAGACAAAAAAAATGATATTTATGCTTTGGGGATAGTTGCTATTCAAGCACTAACAGGATTATCACCTCAAGATTTATTGCAGCAAAAACAAGTTGACAATACTCCTGGAATAGAAATACCTTGGCAGAATTTGCAGGTATGTTCTCTAGAACTATCAGATATTATTGACAAAATGGTAAGTAGTCAAGGTGAACAAGGTTATGAGTCTGCAACAGAAGTCTTAGCAGAATTAAGTAAGATATCAGTATCTAGTGAGTTCGACACGATTTCAAAACCCGAAACGATAATTACAAGACTTGAAGAAAAAGAGATTCCATCACTACTACTTCAACCTAAACACATTAACGAAGTCAGAAGTCACAAGTCAACCCACCCCTCACCCCTCCCTGGAGGGGAAGTAAGAAGTGGTTTTGGTAACGGGGATTTGAGCAAGGAACCAAAAACGTTTCGCCGATATTGGTGGGGTTTTAGAGCGAATTATTTTGATAAAAAAAATCTATTAATTGGTTTAGCATTGATGACAATATCAGGAGTAGCGATCGCTTGTTTCTGGCAATACCAATTTATAGCTAAAGCAGAAGCAATGTATGAACAAGGCAAAGAATTAGCAAAACAAGGAAAACAGCAAGCAGCGATCGCTAGTTACACTGAAGCACTGAAACTGAACCCTAAAAATGCTTCACTTTACTATCAAAGAGGCAACTCTTACTATTCTCAGAAAGCTTATGAAAAAGCAATCAAAGATTATACAGCAGGGATTCAAATCAAACCTAACTACAATGATGCTTATTATCAACGTGCTTTAGTTTATTATGAACTAGATGATAATGAAAAAGCAATTACCGATTTAACGCACGCATTAAGAATCAATCCCGACTATACTAAAGCTTACGATAAACGAGGGTTGATTTACTCCGAAATTGGAGATTACAAAAATGCTATCCAAGATTACAGTCAATCAATTAGACTAAATCCGCAAGATAGCAATACGTATATTAATCGGGGAATAGCAAGAGCAATGATAGGCGATCGAGTAGGGGCAATTAGTGACTACACTCAAGCTATTAAACTGAACCCCAATGATGTACAAGCATATTATTATCGAGGTAAGTCTCGCTTTGAGATGGCAGACTATCAAGGTACGATCGCAGACTATGATCGGGTATTAGAATTAAAACCTGATGATGCTGATGCTTATACAAATAGATGCAGCGCTTATCTAAATCTGGCAAATCATCCATCAGCAATAGCAGATTGTCAGCAAGCAATAGAAATAAATCCTCAAGATTTTCTAGCGTACCACAATCTATGTATTGTTTATTTCAATTTAGGGGAATATCAAAAAGCAACAGAAAACTGTAGTCTTGCTATTGGTATAGACAATAAAAATGCCAAAGCTTATATAAACAGAGGTTTAGCGCAGTCTGCTAGTGGGTATTTACAAGGAGCGATCGAAGACTTTACTACAGCAATCAAGATTAATCCTGAAGATGATATTACTTATAATCATCGGGGAATAATTTTCTCAGAGATCGGAAATTATAATCAAGCTATTAGAGATTTTTCCCAGGCAATTAGACTTAATTCAAATAATGCCAAAGCTTATTATAATCGAGGAGTTATTCTGTATGAATTACAAGATATACCAGCAGCAATAGCAGACTTTAGTAAAAGTGCAAATCTATTTTTAGAACAAGGTAAAATAAAAGATCATCAAAACTCGTTAAATATGATAGAACAATTACAGTAATTATACTAATAGGGAACACTTAACTGGGAACACTTAACTGGGAATAGGGAATAGGGAATAGGGAGTAATTTGATAGAGAAAAACATTTTTGTGATGGCTAATTAATGAGACTTAATATGATCACAAATCCGCTGCCTTCTGAAGTAATATCATACGAAATCCGCTTGCTTAGGAGCATGATCAGAAACCGGGTTTGTGGGAGGTTGGTGTTAGTATTTTACGGCATTTAATACAAACCAGGTTTGCTTTTTTCTACCGATAGGGAGCAGGGAATAGGGAATAGGGAATAGGGAGTAATTTGATAGAGAAAAACATTTTTGTGATGGCTAATTAATCAGACTTAATATGATCACAAATCCGCTGCTTTCTGATATCAAATCTGGTTGAATATAGTAATATAAAATAATTGCTTTAAATTACTATAATATCAAAGTTTTGGGTTCATCAAATATCACTTTTAAATTTTGAATTTTAACTGATGTCACCAATACTTTCAAACTTAATAATATTAGTAATATAGCGTTTCTCAAATTGGTGAGATACAGTTTTAGATCCCCCCTGCCCCCCTTAAAAAGGGGGGAGTCTTCAAAGTCCCCCTTTTCAAGGGGGATTTAGGGGGATCGTAACTGTACCTCATCTT
>NZ_JAAHHT010000410.1 GCF_010672085.1 Okeania sp. SIO3I5 | reverse complement strand
ATCAAAAATAGCATTATTATTCAGAAATTATCTCTTTCTTAGAGTTTCTAATCTTAGCTCGTTATTTGTAAAATTGTTGGATTAATTTGATATAAGTAGGGGTTTGGTAACCAAACCCCTACTATAAGGAGTAAGGAGTAATGAGTAAGGAGTAAGGAGTCAGTATGATTGTGGTTTATTCATCATTAAACCGCTGTAAGGCGAAATGTTTTTGGAGGATTGCTCAAAATCCCCATTACAAAAACAACTTGTGACTTCTGACTTCGTTAATACTTCTTCCTTCTTCCTTCTATAATTTTTAATGCTGCATTATAAATTTTTTCATTTTCCTTAACCGACTTCCATAAATCAACAATTGGTTGTGGATAATCTACCCCAATTTTTACGCTAAATCTATCTTGTTCAACAGGTAATAATTTCCAAGGTTCATGTACTTTAGCAGGAGGTACTTTTGCTAATTCTGGCAACCAATGTTTAACATATTTTCCTTCTGGATCGTAATCTTTTGCTTGTTTAGGAATATTAAAATAGCGAAAACCTCGCGCATCATTTCCGACTCCAGCAGTGTAATTCCAATTTCCCCAATTACTACAAACATCATAATCTATTAGTAAAGACTCAAACCATTCAGCTCCCATTTGCCAATTAATTCCTAAATTTTTAGTCAGAAAACTAGCAACATTTTGTCTGCCACGATTTGACATAAAACCTGTAGATAAAAGTTCGCGCATATTAGCATCTATTAGGGGAAATCCTGTTTTACCTATTTGCCACTTTTGAAATTTTTCCCAATCTTCTTGCCAAGGAATAGCTACTCCTTGTAAACCAGATTTATGAAATACTTTATTGCCATGTTTTTGACAAATAAATCGGAAGTAATCTCGCCAGAGTAATTCAAAGACTAACCAATAAGTTGATTGATTTTTGACTCTTTGATATTCATATTCTTTAACTTGTTCGTAAATATAACGAGGTGATAAACATCCTAAAGCTAACCAAGGGGAAAATTTAGAAGAATAATTTGCTCCTAACATTCCATTTCTTGTTTCCTTATAAACTTTTAAACAGTCTTGCTGCCAAAAGTAATTTTTTAGTCTTTCTTTACCAGCAGTTTCTCCGCCTTTAAATTCTAAAACTCCCCGTGAATATAGTGGTGGTATTTCGAGGTTTAAATCAGATAATGTGGGTAATTTTCCCACATCAATTTCAGGTAAAGATGGTAATTTTTGAGGAATTGAGAATGTAGGATTTACAGTAGAATTTTTCTCTACATCTTTGCGAAAATTGGTAAATAATTCTGGTAATTGTTTAATCTCAAAAGGTAAATCTTCAGGATGGTAAAGTGTATGACTCCAAAATGATTTTAACTTAACTCCAATTTGTTTTAGTGTGTGATGAACTGCTCTTTCTACTTTAACTTCTTCGGCAGTAACTTCTTGATAAAAAAATACTGATTGAGCAGATAATTGTTGAGCTAATTTAGGGATTACTTTTTCTGGTTTATCTTGAAAAATCACTAAATTACTGCCTAATTTTTGTAGATTGTTACGCAAATCAACAACACTTTCTAGTAAAAAATTTGCTCTAAATACACCTGTTTTGGAAAAGCCAAAATTTGTTTTAGCAAATTGCCTTGAGTCGAAACAATAAATAGGAATAATTTGAGCATTAGCTTTTAGTGCTTGATATAGTGGTTCATGGTCATGGATGCGTAAGTCGTTACGATACCATAATATAATTACGTTTTGACTCATATTAATTTTTGAGGGAATAGGGAATAGAGAATAGGAAACATCAGAATCATTGAATAATCCTGACATCCTTTATACTTACTATTGTAGAATTATACCAAGCGTGAAAAAAGAATGTGTAAGTATTCAGCCATCTGCACAATTATTAATTGTTAATTGCTGAAGAATACCCTACTTTTAATATCAAGGTTTAAGGGGAATTAAAAGACTTTACGCGATTATGTATATTTGAGGAAAAAGGGATATTCACTCTCATACCGTTTCACTAACTTTAAAAGTTATTTTTAGCAAATTAAAACCTTGATTTTCAGTAATTTTGGCTTACTATTTTACTCAGTAATTTCCTAAATATTTATGACATTTTTAAAGTGAATTGGTACAAAAAATGAGATTTAATACTAATTCCAAAAATAATGCAATGCCTTCCTCAAGACTTCAGTTATTAAGTAATAATAATGGTTCAGCAATGTTTTTAATATTTTTAACGATTATAGCCAAAGAGCGAAGATATTTTCTTCAGTCGAACCCTACTCTTTACTCCCTACTACTGGATCTACCTCATTAACTTCAAAACTGCTGTAAAAGTTTTTTATGCAGCAAGTTTTATATAGATAAGATAACCCAGTTTAAATGAAAAACTGGGTTATAAATAGATGTTATCTAGAAATAATGACCAATCAAATTTGCTATTGTCTATATTTTGAATCATAACAAGCATAAGAATTAGATAATACCTTTTGATTACTGTCTTGATTTTCTAAGTCCTCTGCTAATTTTTCTGCTTTATCTTTGGCTGTTTTGAGAACTTGACGAACTACCCACTGCGAAATTTCGGGATTGTGTTCTATCTCCCTAATTAAACTATTTAAGTATTTAGCGATGATTTTTGCTTGTTGATGATAGTCTTGGGACATAAGTTATATTATTCCTATATTTTATTATTGATCTTTACTTTAATTTTACTCAAAAAATTTTACATATTCTGGGATATATAGCAATCCTATTTGAGTTGTGTAAAAAATTTTAATTGCTTTTAAGGAACAGGGAACACTTAACTGGGAACAGGAAGAAAGAATAGATAATTTATGGATAAGAATTGATTTTATTTTTAATTTTTGGAGATATCTATTAGATTTCAGCAACACCTATCAGACAATGAATTATAGTTAATAGCTGATATCTGTCTGCCATAACTCACCAAGATTAACTATTCTTTCTGTCTTAATATTTGTTCTATTGACAGTCTTTTAATCAAAAAAACAAAACATCTTTTTCTAGTAAGAGATTGAATGTATCAGAAAATATAAAAAGGAGATAGGGAACAGGGAACACCTAACTGGGAATAGGGAACAGGGAATAGGGAATAGGGAATAGGGAATAGGGAGGAAGAAATAAACATAAATATTTGTCGCTTAAAAAGTCTTGGAACATAAGTACTGAATACTTCTTGATCTACCAAATTTCAATCTCTTGAATTATTACCGCTTTTAGATTCACATCACAAGTTATGCTCTCTTAATACTTATTTTACAAACAGTCTCTAATAGTTTTTATTCAAAACTATGCTAAATTTTTTTTATAAATCCGGAAAAAACTATTTTAATTATTAGGGAATAGACGATAATAGAATCACCACAGCACTTCAAATAGAATTGCTTTGATCGAGTATGAGTAATGAGGGAAATATGTCTAGAAGTCTTTCGGCTTCAATGCCAATAATTAACAATTAATTAAGAATTCTAGATTTGTGCCCAATCCATTACAAATAACTATAAAATATTATCTTTTTTCCTTTTTTATTAACTATTAGTATATAAAATTTATACAAATAATTAGTTTAATCTTTGATAGACATTTTTGGGAGAGCTGAGTCACAAAAATTAAAAATATTTGATGTTAGTTTATCAAACTTAAGTTAAATTCAAATGAAATTTAAGATAAATGGAAATTTTTTTTCATAGGTAGGAAAAATAGGTTAACGTGAAAATTATAGCTTGAGAGTATATAAAGAACAGATAAAGTCTGGCAAAAAAGCTATTTTGTCAATCATCAATGCTGAATTATAAAGCATTGTGAGGAGGATAATTATGTCAGAAAAAGTCACTTCAAATGTCAGGAATATTGCCATCGTCGGACCCTATTTAAGTGGAAAAACAACACTACTAGAAAGTATATTATCAACCACACAAGCAATATCCCGTAAAGGCAGTGTCAAAGATGGCAACACCATTGGCGATGCTAGTCCAGAAGCTCGCGATCGCTCCATGACAGTAGAAATAAATGCCGCCAGTACCAAGTACGGCGGCATTCATTTTACCTTCTTAGACTGCCCCGGTTCCATAGAATTTGCCCAAGAAACCAATAACGCTCTCATCGGAGCAGGGGCAGCAATAGTGGTGTGCGAACCAGAACCCGCGCGCGTTCTCACCCTCGCGCCACTATTAAAATTTCTTGATGACTGGGAAATTCCCCATATAGTCTTCATCAATAAAATGGATCGGGTATGTACGGACGAAACCGACTGTAAATCTAACTTTGGCGAAGTATTAGAAGCACTCAAAACTGTCTCCAACCGCCCCATCGTTCCCCATCAATACCCCATTGCTAAAAATAATCAACTGATTGGATTTATTGACTTAGTAACTGAACAAACTTATCATTATCATCAAGGAGCGCCATCAGATCCTGTAGCAATTCCTGAGTCTCTGAAAGCACAAGAACACGCTGCGAGAGAAGAAATGCTGGAAGAGTTAGCAAATTTTGACGATCGCTTATTAGAAGAGTTGGTGGAAAATATCGAACCACCCCAAGCAGAAATAGTTGCTGACTTGACATACTCCCGACGTTGTCCTTCTATTCCCCCCTTTCAAAGGGGGGTTAGGGGGGATGGAAAAATAGGGATTCTGAGCGTCTGGGAAACCCTGACCGCTGCGCATGACAGAGGTGATGTCCTCCCCCTGTGTTGACATTGATAAT
>NZ_JAAHHT010000041.1 GCF_010672085.1 Okeania sp. SIO3I5 | reverse complement strand
TGCGTGGAGTAGCTCAAGCGCAAACAGAAGTTAACTTGAGTTTATTGGAAAATTTCTCTCATTTGACTTTACCAGGTGCAGATGCTCTAGACTCGAAAAGCTTGAATGGAAAAGGTTTAAAAGTCATCATTGCTGATGATGCTAACAATGAGGAGCAAGCCAAAAATGTTGTTAATAGAATAGTAAAACAGTCAGAGATTCTAGGTGTGATTGGTCATTGGACCAGTGAGATAACGACGGCAACTGTAGATATATATAACCAAAATAAATTAGTAATAGTTTCCCCAGGTACAACCACCACTGAACTCACTGCAGCTCCCCGACAGTTTTTCTTCCGAGTTAGCACAAATAGTTATGTGTCTACAGATGCAGCGATTGATGTTTTGATGAGCAATCTAGTTAATCAAAAAAGAGTTGCAATTTTTTATAACCCTGCTAGTCCGTATTCCAGTGATTACAAAAAACGATTTGAAGAAAAATTTTTAGAAAAGGTAGGAACAGAAGAAGACATTATTGATTCATTTGATATTTCTCAGGCTAATTTTGATGCTAAAAGCGCTATTCAAAAAATTAGCAATTCTGGGGAATTAGCAATTGTTTTAATGCCAGATGGTCAAGTGAGTTATGCACTACCTAATGCTCTGGAAATCATCAAAGAAAATAATGCTCAAAATTCGATAGTAGGTAATTGGTCGGTTTATAGTCCGAAAACCTTGAATATTGCTGAACCTAAACTGGTAGAAAAACTGATTTTAACTGTTCCCTGGCATCCTCTAAGCAATCCAAATTCTTATTTTTCCAAAAAGAGTGAGCAGCTTTGGGGAGGACCTGTTAGTGGTCGTACAGCTTTGAGCTATGATGCTGCTCAAGTGCTAATCGCAGGAATTCGGCAAAAACCTACTCGTCGGGGAATTCAGAAGACATTAGCAGGTGAAAATTTCCGCCTTGAGGGGGTAACAGGAGAAATTAAATTTCAACCAGGGACTGGCGATCGCCAAAAACTAACCTTTGAGTCAGTTAAGATTGTTTCTTGTCCGACAAAGACGAATAGCGATCGCTTCATTTTTGTTCCTTTGGATTTTTCAAAAGCTGAAGTTGCAGGGTTGAACTGTCGGAACTCTCAGTAATGTTCTTTTCTGATAAGTGCGTTATGTCTAATCCGGTAGCATCAGTGTTATTTAGTCAGGACTTAGGCAAAGAAACCCGGTTTCTAGGGTAAATCATTGTTTTTGACAATAAACATCTACGAGAAACCGGGTTTCTGGGTTCACCTGCGATATTACCCCACTGATAACTGATAACTGATAGCTGAATGCTTAAAGCTATAGAATCAACTATCTTTTTTCACAGCACTTTCATGCCAATCTTTTAACAGAAAATCTGACAAAAATGTAAACAAAACAAAAATAGCTATTCCTAAACCAGTCGTCAAAAATAAAGCAGCAAACATTCTCGGAATTTGCAAATTATAACTAGACATTAAAATCTGATAGGCAATACCAGAACGAGCGCCTCCAGTACCTGCGATAAACTCAGCTACTACCGCCCCAATTAATGCCAAACCACCACTAATTTTTAACCCTCCTAAAAAATAAGGTAAAGCACTCGGAAATCTCAAATAAATTAGAGTTTGCCAACGAGAAGCTCCATATAATTTAAACATATCGCTCAAATTTTTATCGACGCTATTTAATCCCAAAGTTGTATTAGAAATAATTGGAAAAAATGCCACTATCCAAGCACAAAGAATTAAGGCAGCAAAAGTATTATCTCCAAGCCAAATAATAATCAAAGGAGCGATCGCCACAATAGGAGTAGTCTGCAAAATTACCGCATAAGGAAATAAACTTCTTTCAATCAATTTATTCTGAGCAAATAACATCGAAATCAATACCCCAGAAACCACCGCTACTGCCAAAGCAACAACTGTAATTTTGATAGTAATTAGCAAAGAAGTAAATAATGGATTCCATTCTGCAATCATTGTCTTAACTACTAATATTGGTCCTGGCAATAAATAGGGAGGAATATTCATCACTCGCACCGAAAATTCCCATGTGAGCAATACAATAATTCCCAAAATTACAGGAGCAATTATCTCAACAGAAAATAGCTGATTCCAGATGGGATTTTGTGGTTGAGTTTGTGTTAATTGTTGTTTGTGATTTTTTGTAATAGCACTTGGCATAATCTAAAATTAACTCTACTTATTCTATTCAATATTAACTCAAATAATAACACTAGATAATATATAGCAATCAAGAATGATTTGTGATAAAAAACTGTAGGAGTTTGGTCTTCAAACCCAAGTACCAAAGTATTTGGAGACCAAACCCCGCATTTATAAAATCTTACAAGATAAGCGAGGATTTCTATATTATCTCATTTCTACTTCAATGCCTATAAATAAATCGGAATCTGGAAGAGGAAATAAAGAGGAGGAATAAAGTACAAGAAAGTAGTAAATCTAATTTTTTTTTGATTACAAATTACCCAGATACAATATTATTAGATTTTTAGAGATATAGCATTTCTCATAAAGATGAGGTACAGTTACGATCCCCCTAAATCCCCCTTTTCAAGGGGGACTTTGAAGACTCCCCCCTTTTTAAGCTATGCTTTATAAACATCTTTCTTAACATAAAAATTGACAAAATAGACAAGTTATGTTTAAGTCTTGATATCATGTCCGGTAGCATCGGTATTGTATAGCAAAGGTAGGGAACAGGGAACAGGGAACAGGGAGGAGGGAGGAGGGAGGAGGGAGGAGGGAGGAGGGAGGAGGGAGGAGGGAACATTTAACTGGCAGGAATACTTAAGAGCCAGAAAAAAAACTTAAATTTCCGGTAAAATTCACCCTTGAGCTTACACCAACAATACCAGCGGACATGATATGAATCGGCTTTTTCAGGAGAAAAGTGTATTGAAAAATACACTTTTTTATCAATGTAGACAGGATTTTTCCTCCTCATCCTCCCCATCCTCCCCATCCTCCCCATCCTCCCCACCCTCCCCACCCTCCCCATCCTCCCCACCCTCTCCACAAGGGTTTCAGGAGTTCCTTATAAGGGATAGCTTTTTAAGGGGGGCAGGGGGGATCTAAAACTGTATCTCACCAATTTGAGAAACGCTATATATCTTTCTCTTCCATATTTAGACAGGTTTATTGCCAATTTTTAGTATCAAATCAAAATTAATTTATCTTTGTTACTGATAATTACTCAGTATTAAAAAATCTTAAGTTCCTGAAAAGCAAATTTGTAAGCATTCAGCTATTAGCGGTTACATTCAGCAAAAACATCCTGCGCTTAAGAACGGGGTTTAAATGAATATAGACTTTAAAGTCAAGAGAGCTAGTTTTTTCAGCACTAAGCAATTAGTCAGATTATTTTTTTTACTTTTAGAAAGAGATTTAAACCCCTCCTAAATCATCCTGCTTATAGAAGTAGGGAATTAACCCAGAGCTGCAAAAAGCTGATAGCTAGGGCGTGTCATTATTTTTTTTAGCTAAAATACTAAATCTTGTTGATATTTGCCAGAAAGTGTGTATCTGATTATGTATAAATATAATGATATTAATATAAAAATCACGCTCAAACTTCCAGTTAACCTTAATAATGGTAGTTGAGCCAAACTTTATTTAACTTAAAATCTAAATTCAAATACGACTATTAAGAATTTTTTTATTGTTAGTCTTCATCCATAGTCCTCAACTAACTAAATAAATAAACAAGTACATGGGAATGTGGTGATATCCGCCCCCTTCCCTTCTATCCAAATATTTAAAAATAGGATTATCTAGCGGGAAAAACAAATGACTTTATCCTTCAAACAATTAACCCTGTATTGTTCTCTATTGTCCATTGGTAGTGCTACAGGATGGTTCGGTCATCGTTATGTCGAAGCTCAAAAATTGGCCATAAACCCCGATGCAATACCTGTAGTCGAGCAGCAAATAGACCAACCATCTACTCCAACTTCTGAAAATGGCCTATTTTTCTCCTCCAACTATAATTTTATTGCCCAAGCAGTGGAAAAAGTCGGTCCAGCAGTAGTCCGTATTGATGCAGCTAAAAAGTTAACAACTCAAGTTCCAGAAGCTTTAAAGAATCCTCTCTTAAAACGTTTCTTTGGGGAAAATTTGCCTGTTCCAGAAGAACGAATTAAGCGTGGTACGGGATCTGGGGTAATTATTAGTGCTGATGGTCGTTTAATTACAAATGCTCATGTGGTTGATGGAGCAGATACAGTGAAGGTGACGTTGAAAGATGGCCGGGTTTTTGAGGGTGTGGTTAAAGGGGTGGACTCACTAACTGATATAGCAATAATTAAAATTGAGGCCACAGATTTGCCAGAAGTGTCTATGGGCAAATCAGAAAAGTTAATTCCCGGACAATGGGCGATCGCTATTGGTAATCCTCTGGGTTTGGACAATACTGTAACGGTGGGAATTATTAGTGCTATTGGTCGTACCAGTTCTCAAGTAGGTATTCCAGACAAGAGAGTTCGCTTTATTCAGACAGATGCTGCAATTAATCCTGGTAACTCCGGTGGGCCACTTTTGAACGATCGAGGTGAAGTAATTGGGATTAATACAGCTATTAGAGCGGATGCTCAGGGATTAGGGTTTGCTATTCCGATAGAAACTGCAAAAAGAATTGCTGATGAATTATTTCTTTATGGGAAAGTAGAGCATCCATTTTTAGGTATTTCAATGGCTGATTTAACCCCGGAAGTAAAGGATGAAATTAATACAAAACTGGAGACGAAAATTAAGGATAATCAAGGTGTAGTAATTACGGGAGTTATAGAAGATTCTCCGGCAGAAAAAGCGGGTTTACGTCAAGGAGATGTGATTCAAAAAGTAGGGGGAGTAACAGTTAAAAGTCCGACAGAAGTTCAACAAGAAGTCGAAAAAAGTTTAGTAGGGAAAAATTTAGCAGTAGAGGTAATTCGTAATCGAAAAATTGCCAAAATTTTAGTTAAACCTGATGCTTTTCCTGAGTCATTTGAATTAGAAATAGGAGAGGATAATTAATAATTAATAATTAATAATTAATAATTCAGGATTTATTTTTGTAATGGGGATTTATGAAGTCAGAAGTTAGAAGTAAGAAGTCAGAAGTTGTTTTTGTAATGGGGATTTATGAAGTCAGAAGTCAGAATTCAGAAGTTAAATTATTACTTTGTTATTTTGAGAAAAGAAAAAATATTTAACTGATAACTGATATAGCAATCTGGGCTGATATTGTAATATTTTATCTCACAGGGTTGGGTTTTTTCATCCCTCATGCGCTTGGGGAAAGGAGACCAAACCCCTACAGTTTTTTTCACCAATCATTTCTTATGGCTAAAATTTAGAATTCAGAATTTAGAATTCAGAATTCAGAAGTTAAATTTTTACTTTGTTACTTTGAGAAAAGAAAAAATATTTAACTGATAACTGATATAGCAATCTGGGCTGATATTGTAATATTTTATCTAATAGGGTTTGGTTTTTTCATCCCTCATTCGCTTGGGGAAAGGAGACCAAACCCCTACAGTTTTTTTCACCAATCATTTCTTATGGCTAAAATTTAGAATTCAGAATTTAGAATTCAGAATTTGTTTTTGTAATGGGGATTTTTGAAGTCAGAAGTCAGAAATTTTAGCAGTAAATACATACCCTACAATAATGAACTATTATTTGATAGTTGATGAAACATTTGATTCTCGTTTTACGTCTACAAAAAGGTCAATAGCCTTCCTTTTCAAGAGGATAAAAAAGGAAACTTCGGATTTTCTTACCTCCGAGTTCAGTCTGAGTTACTGATAACTGAAAAAGCTGATAACTGATAACTGATAACTGAAATGACAACTATAAGAACTATCTCCCAGTTAGAATTAACATTAACAGAAATAGTAGGAACAATATTTTCTATTACTGGTAACGATACTTTTATTCTGACGGCAGATAATGGTCAAAACTTTTTTGTTGATCTGATCGATGAACTTAATACTTCAATCTTAGGTTTACAGGTTGGTCAGTCAGTTAGATTAACAGGTTTTGTCAATATAGAAGATAACCGACTTAACCTAATTAATACAATTATAATTAATCAAGATGGTACAAGACCACCACCACCAATTGTCGGTCTTCAAACTATCTCTGGAACTGTTGGTTTTGTCGTAGATGATAATCAATTTATTCTCAATTCTAACGGTCAAATATACTTTGTTAATTTATTAGATGAATTTAATGCCATAGCATTAGATTTACAGCCAAATCAACCTATTACAATTTCTGGTTCTGTCACCTTAGAAAATGGCAGAATTGATGTTAATAGTTCTAGCATTGTAGATGGTGTAAATATTCCCACTCAACCTCCTTTTCTCCCCGAAGGTGAATTTCCTCCCGGTTCAATTATTGGTAATAATACTCCTCAATTTATTCAAGGTACTTTTAATAGTGATACCATTTTTGGTCTGGGTGGTAATGATACTATTGATGGTCAAGCATCTAATGATAGTGTGTTTGGTAATTCGGGAAGTGATAGTATTGTTGGGGGGACAGATGATGACATTCTTTTTGGCAATGTCGGAATAGATACTATTGATGGGCAAGATGGTAATGATAGTATTTTAGGAAATGAAGATAACGATCTTCTAAATGGTGGTGAAGGCAATGATACTATCGAGGGTAATACAGGTAGCGATGAAATAGATGGGGGGGGTGGTGATGATAGTCTTCAGGGTAATACGGGTAGCGATCGTATTTTGGGCAATGTGGGTAATGACACTATTTTGGGTAATGAAGAGAGCGATCGCCTCGAAGGTGGAATAGGGAACGATAGTATTTTTGGGAATGAAGCTAATGACAGTGTTTTTGGCAATGAAGGGAATGATATTATTTTCGGCAACAGAGATAATGATCGTCTGGAGGGTAACTCAGGTAACGATACTATTCGTGGAGGAAGAGGTAACGATCTAGTTGATGGTGGTTTTGATTTTGATTTTCTCCTGGGAGAGTTGGGTAATGATGAGTTGAGTGGAGGAGAAGGTGAGGATTTAATATTTGGTGGTAAAGATGATGATTTTCTTGATGGTGGTGAGGGAAATGATACTCTCAGTGGAGACCTGAACGATGATACTATTATTGGGCAGTTGGGTAATGATTTGATTATTGGAGCAGGTCGTGAGTCAGGAGAAAATGAGATTGACTTTTTGATTGGTAGTGGGGGAGCTGATACCTTTGTTTTAGGTAATACCAATGTTGCTTTTTACAGTTTTGCTGGTAGTAGCGATTATGCAATTATTAGCGATCTGAATAATGTGGAAAACGATCGGATAGTTGCATTTGGTGGTGATGGAATTGTTCTAGGACCTGCTGCTGTTGGTACGGATCGAGGTACGGGAATTTTTGTAGATGGAGATTTAATTGCTATTGTGCTTGGGGTGACCGAGTTTGAGGTTCAAAATGGGTTAATTGTGATTTAGAAAAAGTTAGGGATAGCGATCGCCTGTTCGTAGTAACGACTTTAGTCGTATAAGGTTGGTAGTGGGTTATGGGAGTTGGGTTAGTAACAGATGGGTTGTTGGGGGGGCGATCGCTCTTTTTTTTTAGCATTTATTGACAAAGAGATGCTAATATTCTATTAGTTGTGGTTCAAAAGTGGAGGTCCAAAAATGAATAACTGGCAATACCAGATCGAAATCAATCCCAAGGTTTGCCACGGGAAACCTTGTATTAAGGGAACCCAGATTATGGTTTCGGTAATCTTAGATAATCTAGCAGAGGAATTGACAAGAGAAGAAATTATTGTAGAATATCCACCTTTGACTTGAGAAAATGTGCGGGGGAGTGATCACTTATGCTAAAAAAAATAATTTTTCTTTTAGTTCTAATCTATTTTTATGAGAGAAATTCTTTTCTATAAGACTGATTCGGGAAATTGCCCTGTGGAAAATTTTATTGATTCTCTTTCGGGAAAACAAGCTCAAAAAGTGCTTTGGGTTTTACGCTTAGTTGAGGAGCTTGATTCTGTCCCAAGTAACTATTTGAAAAAATTAGTGAATACTAATGATATTTGGGAAGTAAGAGTTGGATTTGGCAACGATATTTTTCGTTTTCTAGGTTTTTTTGAGAACGGAAACTTAATTATTTTAACTAATGGATTTGCTAAAAAAACACAAAAAACACCTGTTGGAGAAATAGAATTAGCTGAAAGGCGAAAACAGGATTATTTAAGTAGGAGGCAAAATGATGAGTGATATCAAGAAATATATTGAGAAAAGGAAGCAAATCGATCCTGAATTTGGTGAAGAATTTGAGTCGGGATATGCCAATTTTAAGATAGGAGTGATTCTAGCACAAGCAAGGGAAGAAACTGGCATGACAATAGAAGAATTAGCTAGTCGGTTGAATTGGAATAAGTCAACTATTTCCCAAATAGAAAATAATAGCTCTGATGTTAGCATTTCTATTTTGGAAAGATATGCGCGAGAGGTGGGTAAAAAACTTTATCTGGAAATTAGATAAGTTTTTGGAGCGATCGCTTTTTTGGAAAGTTCTGAAAAATCAACTGACGAGATTATGCTATGATGGTAATAGTGAGTTTATTAAGGAGGATATTTTATGCGCGTTCAGGGTATAAAACGAGGGAAAAATATCGAAATCTTTGAGGATATTGATATTGATGATGGTGAAGAAATTACGATCGCTATTGAGAGGAAGGGTAGTTTTTGGAAGAGTTTGGAACGCTTTCGTCAAGAACTCGATCGCGAGGGAATCTGGATCGAACCAGAAGTTTTTGAGGGAGTACGAGATTCGTCGCCAGGTGGGGAGGGCACCTGATGAGCTTGCGTTTTTTATTGGATACTAACGTTGTTTCGGAAGCTACTCGCCAACACCCGCATCCAAATGTTATAGGAAAGTTGCAACAACACGAAGGAGAAATTGCTATCTCAACTACTGTATGGCACGAGCTTCTTTTTGGTTGTGAACGTCTTCCAAATTCTAAGAGACGCACCTTTTTAGAAAGATACTTGAATGAGATAGTTCGTTTTACTATTCCGATTTTACCTTACGATGTTGAGGCAGCGACGTGGCACGCGATTGAAAGAGCGAGATTGACGAGTATGGGCAAGACACCTTCTTTCCAAGACGGTCAAATTGCGGCAGTTGCCAAAGTTAACGGCTTGATTTTAGTGACGAATAATGTCTCAGATTATGGGGATTTTTTTGCTCTCCAAGTAGAAAACTGGCTTGTATAGGTTCGGCGATCGCCTTCTGGGAGGTAAGAGAGCGATCGCCAGTTCGTACTAAATACTTTAGTCGTACAGGGTTGGTGGTCGGTTGTGGGAGTTAGGAGCGATCGCTTTTTGGGAAAATTAAAAGAGTCACTTATCTTGTATAATCGTTAAAAGAAAAACCAATTAACGAATTAAATGAGCGGAATTAATCGTCCAATTGTTCTTGACTCCACACAGGTTGCCAAGCACTTGCCAGATACTTCTCAAATGCAAAGACTTTTGAGAAAAGGGCGTGCAGCTCATGTATTTAACGATGAAGCTACTATGAACCGGGTTGCCAATGCTATAATTGAAAGTGGAGAGTTTACTGAGACCATTAGGGGATATGACCGCTATGGAATGCTGTTTGCAGAACCTATTGGTTATAGAATTAGTCCTGACGGTAGTCGCATTGCAATTATGGCGAAATTAAAATCAATGATAAAAACCAATACCATGTTATCCCCAGAACTCGACCCAGTGAAAGATAATTGGCAATTTAGCGAGGTATGGATAGAGCCTACTTTGTCTCCTCCTTATCTGCTTTTGTTGCTCGGTGCCTCAGATGGAAGGTGTCACGTTTACGATCCGGCTGAGGGTTATCGTCTGATCTTTGAGAGCGATAATTATGATGAGGCTCAGTTTTGGTTGCTGGAGGATGAGTACGAACCCTTGGAAGGAAGACTTAAAGCTTCGGAGTTAACTTAGGGAAATAAGACGATCGCCTTTTATCTACCAAAAAAGCGATCGCCCAGTTCGTAGTAACGACGTAGAACAGGCATCCTGCCTGTTGATTCCTATAGATTTAGTGGTGAGTTCCGAAAGTTAGGTTAGCAACGGATGGGTTGTTGGTGGGGCGATCGCCTAACGCTAGGGGAAGGGAATTATATTGCGTATTCCACCTCCATTAATAGCATTCTCCGTAATATCGTTCCCTAAATCATTTATTCCATTTGCAAACTCGGTAACGCCAGCGCGAGCCCCCAAAACTCCAAAACCTACTTTCATAATTGCAGTGCCACCTTCTGCTGGCAAGTTGTTGGCCAAATCCCAGTGCGCTTGTGAAACTCCTGGGTCCCAAATCTCCCCAAAGCCTTTGCCCGTTGCGTTCAAGTCTTCATCATGTTGATCGCAAGCTTCTTCAATTTGCTGCCTTACGGAATCGTCATATTGAGGCGTATTCTGAAATGCCCCATCCCTTAAATTACCAAGACCGCAGAGGGTAGATGTAAATGGTATGTTTCCTATGAGCACATCGGTTCCTCCGTTCACGACACCATTCAGACCTCTTTCTAGTAAGCCTGGTTCTGGCGAGCTGCTATTGCTAGGAATGGAATTATCATCAGAATTCAACACCGGACCTCCATTAACTTGTATAACTGCCGTTGGTCCATATTCACCGCCATTATCAACGTAAGGTGACTCTGGTAGAGTAATTGGAAGTTCTGAGCTAGTATTATAAGGGTAATTTCCTTTCGGAACCTCAATTATCTGATTTTCATAAATAAAATTAGGATCGACAATGCCATTGTGTTCAGCGATTATTGAAGTATTGCTAACATCACCAGTTGTCTTCCAAGCAATTTCTGAAAGAGTCTCATTCTCACTAACCCTGTAAAGAACCCAATCATCTTTTTCTGCCCAAGATAACTCAAAGTAAGCATTGCCAGTTTCTTCGTAGTAATGAAAATGTAGATCGTATTTACCACCTGGAGCGGAATCAGGCCAGCGATATGTAAATGTATTTCCGCCGTAGTCCTGTTCCCAGGTTTCTTGGGGAGTAATGTAAACCCACTGATTTGTGATGTGATGCTTTGCTAGTAGCTGATATCCATCATCTGCTCGAACTGTAAATTCATACTCCTTACCAGGTTCAAAATCAGCGTGGGTGTAACTGCGAATAGCAAAATTATCTGCTGGAACTTGTGGACGAGGAGAGTATAACCCCCAATCAGCAGAAAAACTGTTTCCACCAGGACCAAGGTTTAGCACAGCAAATTTATTAGCTTCGTTCTGATAAAAATCTGTAGGTGGTTGCAAGCCATCGAATAGGAAAAAGCTAGCGTTCCACTCCGAACCATCAACCGACTCTTCTACAACTAACCGACTATTTGTACTCTGCTCTTGATTGCTGGGAACAACTCCAATATATCCGCCAAGCCCCGCGCCTTGGGAATTGCTAAAATTAGGAGTTGTATCTTCAACTGGACGCGCTCCTATGTATCCGCCTAGCCCCGCCCCTTGAGTATCACTAAAATTAGGAGTTGTGTACTCTATTGAAGGGCTAGTCACAAGACCTTGAATGCCACTAGAATCTGCAGTTGTGTTATTAGAAGAGTTTTCGATATCAAAACTGATATCCAGAGTATAATTAGTGTCGCGCCGGAATACATTTGGGTCAAAGAAACTGTCGGAGTTAAAAACATTATTAACGTTTCTGACGCTAATCAAATAGTTGCCTGGTTCTAGATAGTGACGGATACTTTCCTCTTGATATGCACCATAAGAAATGGATGAGTCTAAAGTATCTCCCCCGATAAGGCTAAGAAGGTATAGATCGGCATCCGCTACTAGGTCTTTTAGTTGAATTTCTATGTAGCCCGGTGATTGTACAGACAAGTTGTAAACTTCGCTTACTTCATTATCAGCAAGATAACTTGATTTGCTTGTTTGGAAACCAGGGAATAAAACCCCTAAATCTTGATTAGACATAGTTTAAAAAAGGTATTAAGCAACTGTAAAAGGTCATTCTCCAGCTAATGCTTAGTTGCTAAAGCTGGTATAGACAGAGGAGCAGTTGGTAAGAGCCTCTGTCTTTCAAAGTAGAGTTGTCAGTTGGGAATGGTTGTGAGCTTTCCCCCTCGGCTTTGGGTTTGAACTGCATCAAAAAAGCTAGACATTACTATCAAGCCTATTTTTGATTAGTATGAAATTTGGTGTACTGTTATTGTTCCCAAGAATTTTATTAATGACAACTATACATAAAAGGATTTTGTGGGAAATAGGAAACTTTTTTTAACCTACTTTTAGTGACTAAAAAGAGGGTTTTGTGGGAAAAATGTAAAATTGTATGATATTTTAAAAAAGCCCTTGGTGAAACTCGGGCCTTCCTTGACCTATGAACCTCGAAGAAGCCTTAAAATGGACTGAAAATCTGGTATTTGCTAAAACGGGACAAAATCTTTACTCCCTTCAAAGGGCCATCCTTGAAGGAACCTGGCAGGGCCGAAGATACCCGGATATTGCTAAAACTTGCAATCGGAAATACGACCACGTCAGAAGGGTTGGTAAAGAATTATGGCAATTGATGTCGGAGGAATTGGGAGAAAAAATTAAGCAATCTAACTTTCGTGCTGCGATGGAACGACATCAATTTTCTAACTTTTCAAGTTTAGTTAATTTCGGACACAGTAATTTTGTGTCAGAGGGCAGCATCAATTTCTGTACCGAACACTGCTCCTATCCCAAACCCACAACAAACCAAACCACCACCAACGAACCGCAAAAACGCCACGACTTAACCGAAGCCCCGGAATGCGAAACCCTCCACAACCGCGCCCCGGAACTCAAAACCCTCAAACAGTGGATACTCGAAGACAACATCCGCATCGTCACCATTTTCGGCTTACCGGGTATCGGCAAAACCGCCCTCGCTAGAGAACTGGTAGAACAAATTAAAGACAACTTCCATTACATCCTTTGGCGGAACTGGAACGAAACCCTCACCCCCAAAACCCTACAAACAAACTTAATTCAGTTTTTCTCCCAAAATAGACAAACCCAACAACCCTCCCTAACAGACTATCTGCGATCGCATCCCGCCCTCATCATCCTCGACAACTTCCAAGAACTCTTTACCAGTGGAGAATTAGCCAGCACTTACCTCCCAGACTGCCAAAACTACCCCAAACTCTGGCAAGAAATAGGGCGATCGCCTCACAACAGTTGCCTCCTCCTCCTCAGTTGGGAGCAACCCACAGAAATTGCCAACCTCGAAGAAGAAAACCGCCCCTGTCGCAGCCTCCAACTTGGCAGCATCGGAGATTCCGCCACCGACATTCTCGCCGACAAAGGTTTAACTGACGAACATCGATGGCTCGAACTCATTCAACTATACGGCGGCAACCCTTCCTGGTTAAACATCATCGCCTCCACTATCCGAGACTTCTTTAACCGCAGCGTCGATCGCTTTTTATCCTATCCCACCCTTTTTCTGGGAGACTTGGAACCCAGACTGCAAGGATATTATCAAAGGTTATCGGCACCTGAGAAAACCGTCATCGAGTGGTTAGGAAACCAAAACGCCGCCGACGTCTCCTCCAAACCCCCCGAATTAGCACTATCGGACATCGACTTTTTAAAAGCGATCCAGTCTTTAAAAAAACGAAGTTTTATCGAAAATGTTACCGATGAGAGATTGTCCCTCTTTGCGGTGCAACCTTTAATTAAAGAATATGTTATAACAATCCTAAATCGGTTATGATCGGGACTTACGCATAACCACCATACCTAGTAGGGGCGAATGGCCATTCACCCCTACCGATAGCGTATTATTTAATAATTTATGTAAGTCCTGATATTAGTAATTATTAGGTGAACAATGAGTGATTTTCAAGTATACGATCGCGATTTAACTGAGGCCACATTATCTGATTATTTGCAAGCAGATAGTATTGCAGTGGATACAGAAACGATGGGGTTATTGCCTGGGCGCGATCGCTTATGTTTAGTCCAGTTATGCGATCCTCAAGGCAAGGTTACAGCTATTCGTATTGAAAAAGGGCAACAAGAAGCACCGAATTTGAAACAATTAATGGAGGCAACTGGAATAGTTAAAATATTTCATTTTGCTAGATTTGATGTAGCTATGTTGCAGCATCATTTAAACATTAAAGTTTACCCAATTTTCTGTACTAAAATTGCCAGTAAATTAGCACGAACTTATACAGGTAAACATGGTTTAAAAGATTTAGTAATGGAGTTAGAAAAGGTAGAGTTGGATAAATCAGCTCAAAGTTCTGACTGGGGAAATGCAGAGAATTTAACTGAGGAACAATTGAGTTATGCTGCTAATGATGTGCGGTATTTATTGAGTGTCAGAGAAAAGTTAATTAAGATGTTGAAACGTGAGGAAAGGTGGGAATTAGCACAGCAGTGTTTTGAATGTTTACCTGTGTTTGTAGGGTTAGATTTATTGCAATATAAAGATATTTTTGAGCATTAATTAGGGCTTGCTGAAAAAGTCTTATGAGCAAGGGTAGGAGTCAGGAGACAGGAGACAGGAGACAGGAGAAATGGGAATTGCAGAGGATGCAGTCGGATCTGAAAGTCCCTTAATTTTTCTTCTCTTGTCTGCTTAAAATCCTCACATTTTTAGCTATGGTTTGCAAAAAGCTTGCACTTTTTTCCGAAATGTACAGGCGAAAGCTTTTATATATCAATCCTTTTAGATTTAATCAGCAAGTCCTAATTAATTTGGGTTTTGTGGAACTAACTATATAATTAATAATTAATAATTAATAATTATATACTTTACCTTTAAAGCCTTCCTTTTCAATGGAAAAAAAATAAATCTTTTCCTTTGAGTCAATCCTCTCCATTTTAGGGAGAGGTAATTATCAATTATCCATTATCAATTATCAATTATCTTGTGGTTTCCTATGGCTTTGCTAAAATATTTATTTCTTAATTTATTACTAACTACAATGATACCTACAGTACGTCCTACTGTTATGAGGTACACCTGTCGCGGGCAAGATGACGACAGTACAAGGTTTTACTATTCACACCTTGTACATTATTTGTCTGAAATATGCTGTATTTTCAATACTAGCTTTAGTAATTGGAACTCTAATTCATCTAATTTTAGCCAGAGTACGGCTACTATACAAGCTCAAGGTTTTCGAGATAACCGTCCCGACTTTTTTGACAAAGGACGAATCCAAATGGAGCAAGAAGTAAAACAACTGGAACAAGAAAATCCCCAACCTATATTAACAATTGAATCAGGACAAATACAGTGGCAAAATATTATTTTTCAAGAAGGTGGTTTCTCAATCTGGATGCCTGCTGGAACCATGACTGAAGAGACAGAAATTATTGAGATTGAGAAGGGAAAAATTAAATTTAAAGTATTTGCAAGTCATCCAGGAGCAGCAAGATTTGTAGTTGCTTATTCTGAGATTTTAAACAGTCAACAATTAGCCAATCAAAAAAATATATTGCCCACTTTTCAAAAGCAAATTGTTGATGTAACAGGTTTTGAATTAAGTAGCGATCGCGACTACAATTTAGGAGAGATTCCCGGTAGAGAATTTGTCTTGAAAAATGATACTGAAATTATTACATTCAGAATTTATTTGGTAGGTCAACGCTTGCATCTTATTGGTGCGAGTGAAATAGAAAAAGACAATGAAATAACAGGGGCAGTAGTAACTTTTCTAGACTCATTTAAGGTAAATCAGGGAGTAGGGAGTAGGGAGTAGCATAAAGAACAAGTAAAAAAAAATATTTACTCCATTTAAGAAAAGGTAATTAATAATAGGAAAGGAACTAGGGAATATTTTGTTGATTTTCTAATAAATAGTCAATTAATTCTAGGACAAAAATTATGGCAAACACCATTGGTTTACTTGCTTATGATAGTAAAAAAGACGACTTAGTTGAATTTGTCAACAAACATAAAGTTGTACTATCTCGCTATCAATTAATAGCGACAGAAAACACCGCCCAATATATTGTACAACAAACAGGTATAGAAATAAATTCTCTCTTACCAGGTTCTTTGGGAGGAGATGCTCAAATAGCTGTAGAAGTAACTACGGGTAATGTAGTTGCTGTTATTTGTTTGGTAGACTACCTATTCTCTCAATCTTATGAACCTGATATCGAATTATTATTGCGTTTGTGTCAGGTACATAATGTTCCCATTGCTATCAATATTGCCACTGCTGAAACTATTATTAACAGTTTCATTCAAGCTACTGTTGCTCACCTCATATTTAATCCTGTATCTGGTCAAGGTAACGCTCAACAAGAATTATCATTAATTAGATCGCTTCTCGAACCTTATCTACATTTACATATACATGAAACAACCCCAGACAAAACAGCAGAAGAATTAACAGAATTAGCGATCGCTAAACAAGCAGATATAATTATTGCATCCGGAGGAGATGGTACAGTTTCTGCCGTTGCTGGAGCTTTAGTGAATACAAATATTCCTCTGGGTATAATTCCCAGGGGAACAGCTAACGCTTTTGGCATGGCATTAGGCATTCCTAGTATTACACCCATCAGAAGTGCTTGCGATGTTATCTTGGCAGGTCAAACTCGCGTTATAGATGTTTCTCGTTGCAACGAACGTACCATGATTTTATTAGCAGGGGTAGGATATGAAGCAGAAACCATAGAAAGAGCAGATCGGGAAGCAAAAAACCGTTGGGGAGTGCTAGCGTATATGATGGCAGGTTGGCAGCAGCTCAATGAACAGCAACTTTTTGATATTGAAATTGAGATTGACGGGGTGACTAAAAGCTTCCTAGCAGGTGCTATTACTATTGCTAATGCAGCTCCACCTACATCATTTTTAGCTCAAGGTTTGGGAGAAGTAATAATGGATGATGGTTTATTAGAAGTAATGATCATTACCTCCAATAGTAGATTGCAAGCAGTTAACGCTGGAGTCAGAATGTTTGGATCGGCGATCTTTAAAACTCCTGCTCAACATGAAGACACTATTGGTTTGCGGACAAAACGGGTAAAAGTTAGTACAGATCCACCACAAAAAGTTGTGCTTGACGGTGAAATTATTGGCACTACTCCTATTGAAGTAGAGTGTATTCCGAGTGGGTTAACCGTACTTGCTCCACCAACTAATGAAACTGAAGAAAAGTCCGCCTGGGGTTTTCTCTCCTGAGCAAAAAGACAGAGAAGTTAGCAAGGGAAAAGAAGGTTAAGGAGGCAGTTGCCAAATTTAAAAAAGCACTGAACTGGAACCCTGACCTCAACTTCAACCCAACAGTTATAGCAGAATCATTGGCAGATGTAGAAAAGCTGATAAAGGAAGAAACGAAATTAGCTAGGGAAGGAAAAATTGAGGCAGCACAAGAATGGAACAAAGCACTCCAGGCAGGGAAAAACCCCTTTACTGATGAGGAGTTGGAGAAGTTGAAATAGTAGGAGCGGGTTTAACCAAGAGTATTGAAATAAGCGCATTCAGTTCTCAAAACCCGCCCCGACATTCGGTATGAAAATTTCAGCACAGCTAATGAGTGTGCATTAGGGAGTAAGGGAGTAAGGTAGGGAAGTTGCATAAGCGCGTCCGTACGGGAGTAGGAAAGCTCCCCCGAGTCCCTCCCAGGAGGAGAAAGATTGTTGTTGGGTTGAGGGACGAAACCCAACAACAATCTATTGCAACATTTACAGCGGTTTTCATTTGGGTAGAACCCTGTAGGGGCGAGCAAGCGAATCGCCCCTACAATATTTTACTTGTGACGATGTGGTTCATTGATTTGAAAAGCGCTGTAAGATGAAACAGTTTACTACTAGACTGACACAGCTAAAACAGTGCATTAGGGTAGGGACATTGCATAAGGGCGTCCGTACGGGAGGAAGACTGTTGTTGGGTTTATCCTGCGGATAAGCTGCGCTTTTTCCTAACGGAATACTCCTATTCCATGTCGCGCTCGCCCGTAGGGGCGAATGGCATTCGCCCTTAGATGTCGGATCTTAGCCGTTAGCAGAGCTTTGCGCCAGCAAAAACGTCCCTGAACCCAACCTACATCTATTGATGAAACAGTCTACTACGCTTTGCCACATTTTAAGTTTATCACATCAGTAGCAGGGTTTAGCAAAAAACCTTACAATAAGTAATTATCAGAACTTGATATAAAATCTAGTTTTTGGATATATCTCATGACTTATGATTTCGTTAACAGGTGTATTTATCAAACAGGATTGGGTATAATATCATGTCCGGTTGAATAGTTATAAATAAGGAAGGAGGAGTCAGGAGTCAGGAGTCAGGAGAAATGAGGGAAGAGAAGAGAGTTTGAATGTATAAGCAGGAAAAAGTTTTTTGGTCCCGTAAGCGTCAGGTCGTTCTATCACGCTCTGATCCGGACATGATATAAAACCCCGCCTTGATCGGCGAAATATTTTTGGAGCGTTGCTTAAATCCCCTACTTCCCCTCCTGGGAGGGGTTATATAGAATCCGGTTATATAGTATATGTTCATTATTAAATCGGACAATCGGACCATCTCCCCCAACAATACACTCTTGTATTCAACTGGATTTGATATTACTCCTTACTCCTTACTCCTTACTCCTTACTCATTACTCATTACTCATTACTCATTACTCCTCAGTAATACGATAACTAATTACCCGGATTCTATATTAGGGGTGGGTTAACTTCTGTAGGAGCTTGCTGGCCAGCAATCCCCTACCGACTTCTGACTTCGTTAACAATGGAGAAATTTTCAATGCCAAATTTTCATCATAATCCAGAATTATTGTCCGAGCTAATATTTGCTCTGGAAATGTCTCAAGGAGACTTTCGGCTATTTTTAGCTCGTTGTAATAATCTAACTCAGCGCGATCGCCTCATAGAAAAACTCGAAGCATCTTTTTCTGGAGATTTAGCAACGTTGCAGTTAGATGAGTCGGTGAGAGAACTTAATACCACTATTGGCCAACAGTTAGGAGATCGAGAGCAACAACCAGATGCTTTGATGGTTTGGGGTTTGGAGTCAGTAACAGATGTAGATCAACTACTCGTCTCAATGGGGTTAGTCCGAGAGGAATTTAAAAATAATTTTCACTTCCCAATACTTTTATGGATAGACAAAGAAATTTCGATCAAGTTTATCCGCTTAATTCCTGATTTTGAAAGTTGGACAAGTCTAACTGTATTTGAAACTCCCACTCAAGAATTAATAGATTTTATTCAGCAAACGAGCGATCGTGTTTATCAGAAAGTTTTGGAGAATGGAGCAGGAATATTTTTAGATGATGCCACTCTAGGTTTGACAGAATCTACTTATCAAGAGTTGGTAGGCGCTCGGCAGGAATTGGCAAATAGAGGAACTACCTTAGAAGCAGAATTAGAGGCGGGTTTAGAGTTTGTTTTAGGAAGGGCAGCAGATAATTATACTGAAACAGCATTAGAGCATTATCAACGGAGTCTCGAACTTTGGCAACAACTTAACAACCTGTTGCGAGTGGCTCATACTAATTATTATCTGGGGTTATGGTGGCAGAGTTATGCCGTTAGAAATAGAGTAGAAAAAGATATAGCTTGTCAGAAAGCTTGCTCTTATTTTCAGAACTTAATAGAAGGGTTTGAGGCAATTAACCGTCCAGACTTAGTTGCTAAATTTATCAATGCTTGGGGAGAAGTTTTGCAGACTTTGGGGCGTTGGGATGAGTTGGAGAGTGTTGCGAATAGGGCAATAGAAGTTTTAGATCGTTCCCAACCTCCTAGCAGACATAACCCTCCAACTCTATCCCCCCTGCCCCCCTTTGAAAGGGGGGAGTTGGCTTTTGAGTCTTCCTCTCCCCTTTCTGAGGAGGGAATCAGGGGCGATCGCCAAACATCAATACAAGAGTCACCTTCTTCTTCCTCTCCCCTTTCTGAGGAGGGAATCAGGGGCGATCGCCAAACATCAATACAAGAGTCGTCTTCTGATTCCTCCCCCCTTTCCAAGGGGGGAATGAGGGGGGATTACCAAACATCTGTAGTCAATACAGAGTCTAATTCTTCTGAGTCTTCCTTGGTTAGTTTAGATCCCCCCCAGCCCCCCTTAGCAAGGGGGGGGTTAGATACTTCTGATTCCTCCCCCTTACCAAGGGGGGGGTTGGATACTTCTGATTCCTCCTCCTTAGCAAGGGTGGGGTTGGATATTTCTCTTTCCTCCCCCCTTACCAAGGGGGGAATGAGGGGGGATTATCAAACATCATTTAGACTAGCTTTTGCTTACGATTTGCTGGCTGAATTTCAACTAGCCAAAAGTCACTATAAACAAGCTAAAAAATTTGCTCAAACTGCTATAGAAATTTTCAACCAAACCCTGAATGCTGCATCTACTTCTGCCTCAGAAAAAGACCAAATAATTTTAGATTGGGAAAAATATTCTCGCCTGGGTAGATATTTGTTTTCTTTAGCCAAAGCTGAAAAATGTTTGGGTGAAATTAAATCAGCGATCGGCAATTTTGAACAAGCAAAAGATACGACTAATCCTCAATATAACGCTAAATTTTACATTGATATTCTCTCGGAATTACGAGAAATATATTACGAAGAAAAAGCATATTTAGAAGCTTTTGAAATTAAGCAAGAGAAACTAAAAGTAGAACAACAATTTGGGTTTCAAGCTTTTATCGGTGCCAATCGTTTGAGAGATATAAAACTGAATATTAATCCGGCTTTACCTCAGTCTAAACAAAGAGTTGAGCAACAAAAAATTACTCAAGAAATTGCTGCATCTGGACGACAGTCTGATGTAGAAACATTGGTAGAAAGAATTAGTCGCCCTGACTATAAACTGATAGTTATTCATGGGCAATCAGGAGTAGGTAAAAGTTCGATTTTGCAAGCTGGATTAGTTCCGACTTTGGAGGGAAAATCAATTGCTACTCGTGATGTGGTTGTTGTTTTGCAGCGAGTTTATGTGAATTGGATTTCTGAATTAGGTAAAATTCTCGCAGAAAAACTACAAGTAATTGCCAATTTAACAGTTAATTCAGAGAGTCTAAATTCTGCTGAGGAAATTTTTGCTCAGTTGCGAAATAATGGTAATGATGAATTAAATCTACTAACGGTTATTATTTTTGACCAATTTGAAGAATTTTTCTTTGCAAATAGCGAACCGAAGGATAAACGAGAATTTGCTCAGTTTCTTGAAGAATGTTTGAAAATACCTTTTGTGAAAGTTGTTTTATCTCTGCGGTCAGATTATATTCATTATTTGTTAGAGTTTAATCGCTTGGGTAATTTAGAGGCAATTAATAACAATATTTTAGACAAAAGTATCCTCTATTACTTAGGAAATTTTTCTCAGTCACAAGCCAAATTAGTCATTGAAGGATTAACAGCAAATTCTCAGTTTAAAATAGATGAAAATCTGACAGAAAAGTTAGTAGAAGACTTAGCTCAGGAGTTGGGAGAAATTCGTCCGATAGAATTGCAAGTAGTAGGGGCACAATTGCAGAGTGACAATATTACTACTGTGGAAAAATATCTGGAATTAGGAGAGAATCCTAAAGCAGTTTTGGTAGAGGAATATTTAGCATCAGTGGTGAGAGATTGTGGGGAAGAGAATGAAAAATTAGCTTGGTTGATGTTGCTATTGTTCACTGATGAAAATAATACTCGCCCTCTGAAAACTAAGGCAGAGTTATTGAAAGAAAGTAAGTTTAGTGCCGAAGAGTTAGAGTTAGTATTAAAGATTTTTGTAGATTCTGGTTTGGTATTTTTATTGCCAGAAAATCCAGCAGACCACTATCAGTTAGTACATGATTATTTGGTTGGGTTTATTCGGCAAAGGAAAGGAAATGAAACATTAAAGGAACTCAAACAGGAACGGGAAAAACGACGGCAGTTGGAACAGGTACTTAAAGAACTGAAACAGGAACAAGAAAAACGACGGCAAGCAGAAGAAAAACAACGGCAGGCAGAAGAAAAACGTCAGGAGTTGCAGAAGATGGTAGTTGGAGTTGTTGCTTCCTTGGTGATGGTAGTATTGGTAGGAGGGATGACAAGATTTGCCTTAGAGGCACAAAAGAGGGCAAAACAACAAACCATTATTGCTCAGGCAAATGAGTCGAGAACCTTGTCTCTGTCAGGTGAAAGATGGGATGGGTTGATGACTGCTATGAAAGCTAGGCAAAGACAAGTAGATGGTGAATTTGAAGCAACAGGTGAAGCTAACAAGATTACAGATGCTCTCAACATCGCAGTTTACAAACGCAACGATGATGAAGAGTTTAGAGAATTAAACCGTCTTCAGAGCCATGAGAGTGAGGTCTGGGGTGTAGCATTTAGTCCCGATGGAGAGACTATAGCAACTGCAAGTCGTGACAAAACAGTGAAGTTGTGGAACCGTCAGGGTCAATTATTGCAGACTCTCACCGGCCATAAGAGTGAGGTCAGAGGTGTAGCATTTAGTCCCGATGGAGAGACTATTGCTTCTGCGAGTTTAGACAGAACAGTGAAGTTGTGGAACCGTCAGGGTCAATTATTGCAGACTCTAAAAGGCCATGAGAGTTCGGTCTGGGGTGTAGCATTTAGTCCCGATGGAGAGACTATTGCTTCTGCGAGTTTAGACAAAACAGTGAAGTTGTGGAACCGTCAGGGGAAAGAGTTGCAGACTCTCAAAGACCATGAGGATTGGGTCTGGGGTGTAGCATTTAGTCCCGATGGAGAGACTATAGCAACTGCAAGTCGTGACAAAACAGTGAAGTTGTGGAACCGTCAGGGTCAATTATTGCAGACTCTCATTGGCCATGAGAGTGAGGTCATTGGTGTAGCATTTAGTCCCGATGGAGAGACTATTGCTTCTGCGAGTGGTGACAAAACAGTGAAGTTGTGGAACCGTCAGGGTCAATTATTGCAGACTCTCATTGGCCATGAGAGTGAGGTCATTGGTGTAGCATTTAGTCCCGATGGAGAGACTATAGCAACTGCTAGTGCTGACAAAACAGTGAAGTTGTGGAACCCTCAGGGGAAAGAGTTGCAGACTCTCATTGGCCATGAGAGTGAGGTCATTGGTGTAGCATTTAGTCCCGATGGAGAGACTATAGCAACTGCTAGTGCTGACAAAACAGTGAAGTTGTGGAACCCTCAGGGGAAAGAGTTGCAGACTCTCATTGGCCATGAGGATTGGGTCATTGGTGTAGCATTTAGTCCCGATGGAGAGACTATTGCAACTGCTAGTGCTGACAAAACAGTGAAGTTGTGGAACCCTCAGGGGAAAGAGTTGCAGACTCTAAAAGGCCATGAGAGTTCGGTCAGAGGTGTAGCATTTAGTCCCGATGGAGAGACTATTGCTTCTGCGAGTTTAGACAAAACAGTGAAGTTGTGGAACCGTCAGGGGAAAGAGTTGCAGACTTTCATTGGCCATGAGGATTGGGTCTATGGTGTAGCATTTAGTCCCGATGGAGAGACTGTTGCTTCTGCAAGTAGTGACAAAACAGTGAAGTTGTGGAACCGTCAGGGGAAAGAGTTGCAGGCTCTCATTGGCCATGAGGATTGGGTCTATGGTGTAGCATTTAGTCCTGATGGAGAGACTATTGCAACTGCTAGTGGTGACAAAACAGTGAAGTTGTGGAACCGTCAGGGGAAAGAGTTGCAGACTCTCAAAGACCATGAGGATAGGGTATTGAGTGTAGCATTTAGTCCCGATGGAGAGACTATTGCTTCTGCGAGTTTAGACAAAACAGTGAAGTTGTGGAACCGCCAGGGTCAATTATTGCAGACTCTCACCGGCCATGAGAGTGAGGTCTTTGGTGTAGCATTTAGTCCCGATGGAGAGACTATTGCTTTTGCTAGTGCTGACAATACAGTGAAATTCTGGACAAATTGGCGGATAGAAGATTTAACTAACCTTGGTTGCCAGTGGTTAAATGATTACCTAATTACCAATCCTCAAGAGTTAAAGGAACTTGAGATTTGCCACACCGATGAACGCAAGAAAGCAGCTTCTGATAGTTGGGTAATAGAAGGAGAGAAATTGGCAAGGGAAAGCAAGGGGGAAGCAGAAAAACTTGAGGAAGCAGTTACTGCGTTTGAGAAAGCACTGAAATGGAACCCTGACCTCAACCTCAACCCAAAAGTTAGAGCAGAATCATTAGTTGAGGTGGAAAAACTGATCGAGGAAGGAACGAAATTAGCAAAACAAGGAAAAATTGAGGAAGCAATAGAAAAATACCAACGAGCAAAAGAACTTGATGAAGTAGCACTTATCCCTACTTTACAAAATCTTGACCCAGAAGCTAAAGCTAAATCTGAGGCACCCGATGCAAGCAAATGAATTGTTGTGTAAACGAAGTGAACTTGTTGAGGAGGGAAAAGTTACGGAAGCGATCGCCTCCTACCAAGCAGCAGAAAAAATCGACCCCAATCAAATTTCTGCTGATTATTGGGCTTACCTTTGTTGGAATGGCAGTCTTTATAAAAAAGCTGCTGATGTGATGTTTGCCTGTGAAAAAGCAGTTGCCCTTAACCCAAAAGATAGCTATATTCTTGATAGTCGCGGACTTGCCAGAGCATTAACAGGGGATATTGAAGGAGCGATCGCTGATTTTCAGGTCTATGTAGAATGGGCGAGCAATGAGGAGGAGAAAGCAAAACGACAAGAATGGATAAAAGCACTCCAGGCAGGGGGAAACCCATTTACTGAGGAGGTTTTGGAAGAATTGAGAAATTAGCCTTATAATTAAATAATTAGTAACGCACCGAAATATTTGGGGCGGTGCGTTACATTTCATTAACGCACCCTACTGGACTGTTTCATCTTAAATGATGCAATAGGAAACTCTCTAGAGATTGCTTCACTGTCGTTCGCAATGACAAATCTAATTTAGTTGAAACAGTCCAGTCCACTACTACAGTGGTTTTCTGCTGTTCCCTGTTCCCTGTTCCCTGTTCCCTAGCGCTATAACTGATAACTGAAATGCCAAATTTTCATCATAATCCAGAATTATTGTCCGAGCTAATATTTGCTCTAGAAATGTCTCAAGGAGAGTTCCGGCTATTTTTAGCCCGTAGTAATACTCTAACTCAGCGCGATCGCCTAATAGAAAAACTCCAAGCATCTTTTTCTGGAGATTTAGCAAAGTTGCAGTTAGATAAGTCAACGGGAGAACTTAATGCTACTATTGGCCAACAGTTAGGAGATCGAGATCAACAACCAGATGCTTTGATGGTTTGGGGTTTGGAGTCAGTAACAGATGTAGATCAACTACTGGTTTCAATGGGGTTAGTCCGAGAGGAATTTAAAAATAATTTTCACTTCCCAATACTTTTATGGATAGACAAAGAAGTTTCCCGGAAGTTTATTCGCTTAATTCCTGATTTTGAAAGTTGGGCAAGTCTGACTGTATTTGAAACTCCCACTCAAGAATTAATAGATTTTATTCAGCAAACGAGCGATCGTGTTTATCAGAAAGTCTTAGAGAATGGAGCGGGAATATTTTTGGAACATACCGCTTTGGGTGTGGGAGAATTTGTGTATCAAGAACTCTTAGATGCACAGCAAGAGTTGTCAAATAGAGGAGTTAACTTAGAACCAAAATTAGAAGCAGGTTTAGAATTTGTCTTAGGTAGAACAGCAGATAATTTGGAGGAAACAGCATTAAAGCATTATCAACGGAGTCTCGAACTTTGGGAACAACTGAACAACCAGGTGCGAGTAGCTCACACTTATTATTATCTGGGGTTGTTGTGGCGTAGTTATGAACTTTGGCATCGGGTAGACAAAGATACAGGTTGTTCCCGGACTGCCTCATATTATCAGAAGTCAGTAGAAACCTTTGAAAAAGCTAACTACCCAGACTTAGCAGCAAAATTTATCAATGCTTGGGGAGAAGTTCTGCAAACCTTAGAACTTTGGGATAAGTTAGAGACTGTTGCCCATAGAGCAATAGAATTACACCAAACCTATTCCCATCCGTTTCGAGAAGCTTGTGCTTATAGTTTTCTAGCTGCCGTTGAACTGAATAAAAATAACTATAAACAAGCCAAAAAACTAGCTCAAAAAGCTATTAAAATTCTGAACGAGACCCTAGCTAAAGCATCTAATTCTACCTCAAAAAAGGAAGAAATTAATTTAGATTGGGAGTTTTCATATCATCAGGGTAAATATTTATTTTCTCTAGCCAAAGCTGAAAAATGCTTAGGTAAAATTCCAGCATCTCTAGCCTGTTTAGAAAAAGCCAAAAATACGACTAAACCTGAATATGATGCCGAATTTTACATTCATATTCTCACAGAATTACGAGAAATTTATTACCAACAAAAACAATATATAAAGGCTTTTAAAATTAAGCAAGAAAGACAAAAAATAGAACAACAATTTGGATTTCAGGCTTTTATCGGTGCCAATCGCTTGAGAGATATTAAACTCAATATGAATCCGGCATTGCCTCAGTCAAAACAAAAAATTAATCAACAAAAAGTTACTCAAGAAATAGCTTCATCTGGACGAGAATCTGATGTACAAATATTGCTAGAAAGAATTGGTCGTCCTGACTATAAACTAATAGTTATTCATGGGCAATCAGGAGTAGGTAAAAGTTCGATTTTACACGCAGGATTAATTCCGACTTTAGAGGGAAAATCAATTGATACTCGTGATTTAATAGTGGTTGTGCAGCGAGTTTATGTGAACTGGATTTCCGAATTAGGAAAATTTTTAGAGAAAAAACTACAAACAACTGCCAATTTAACAGTTAATTCAGAAAATCTAAATTCGGCTGAAGCAATTTTTGAACGGTTAAAAAATAATGCTGAATCAAATTTATTAACCGTAATAATTTTTGACCAATTTGAGGAATTTTTCTTTGCAAATATGGAAGCAAAACAGAAACAAGCATTTGCTTATTTTCTCCAAGAATGTTTAAAAATCTCCTTTGTAAAAATAGTTTTATCCCTACGGTCAGATTACATTCATTATTTATTAGAGTTTCAGGAGCTGAGTAATTTAGAACCAATTAATAATGATATTTTAGGTAAAAATATACTTTATTGCTTAGGGAATTTTTCCCAGTTACAAGCAAAATCAGTTATTCAAGGTTTAACAGCAAATTCTCTGTTTAAAATTGATGAAAAATTAACAGAACAATTGGTGGAAGACTTAGCTGAAGAATTAGGACAAATTCGTCCAATTGAGTTGCAAGTCATGGGAGCGCAATTGCAGAGAGAGAATATTACAACTTTGGAAAAATATTTAGAATTAGGAGATAATCCTAAAGCAGAATTGGTAGAACGATATTTAGAATCAGTAGTAAGCGACTGTGGTTCAGAGAATGAAAAATTAGCTTGGTTAGTCTTAGTATTATTCACCGATGAAAATAATACTCGCCCCCTCAAAACCAGAGCAGAGTTGGTGAAAGAAAGTAATTTTAGTGCCGAAGAGTTAGAGTTAGTATTAAATATTTTTGTAGATTCTGGTTTAGTATTTTTGTTGCCACAAAATCCAGCAGATCGCTATCAGTTAGTACATGATTATTTGGTGAAGTTTATTCGGCAGAAAAAAGAAGGAGAAATAATACAGGAACTCAAACAAGAGCGGGAAAAACGACAGCAGGCAGAAAAAAACCAATTACATTTGCAGAAGAAGTTGGTTAGAGGTTGGGTTACTGCTGCCTTAGTGATGGGAGTATTGGCAATGGGAATGACGGTGCTTGGTTTCGATGCCAAACATGAAAGAAGAATGGCAGAGAAGCAAACTATGTTAGCTAAGGCAAATGAAGCTAAAGCACATTCTCTTCTAGGTCAGCGTTTGGATGCACTAATTAGTGCAATGAACGCTAGGCAAAAACAAATAGATAATCGTTTTCCATTAACGAATGAAACTAGCATTATTACAAATGCTCTACAACAAGCAGTTTACAAAAATCACCCACATGATTTTAGAGAGTTTAATCGTCTCCCAAGGGATTATGATAAGGTTTCCGATATAGATTTTAGCTCCGATGGAAAGATTATTGCAACTGCCAGTGATGATGGTACGGTCAAATTATGGAACCAACAGGGGCAGTTACTACAAATTCTCAAAGGTCATAATAGTGGGGTCTTCGATATAGATTTTAGTTCCGATGGAAAGACTATTGCAACTGCCAGTGATGATGGTAGCGTCAAATTATGGAACTTTCAGATGGAGTTATTGCAAACTTTGACAGGTTATAATAGTGGGGTCTCCGATATAGATTTTAGCCCCAATGGAAAGACTATTGCAACTGCCAGTGATGACGGTACGGTGAAATTATGGAACCTTCAGGGACAAGTTTTGCAGACTATCAAAGCTCATAATGGTGGGGTCTCCGATATAGATTTTAGCCCCGATGGCAAGACTATTGCAACTGCCAGTGATGACGGTACGGTGAAATTATGGAACCTTCAGGGGCAAGTGTTGCAGACTATCAAAGGCCATAAAGACCACTCCTCGGATATAAATTTTAGTCCCGATGGCAAGACTATTGCAACTGCCAGTGATGATGGTAAGGTGAAACTGTGGAACCTTGACGGAGAGTTGCTGCAAACTCTCGAAGCATACGATGATAAACCATCAAGTGTAAATTTTAGTCCCGATGGCAAGACTATTGCAACTGCCAGCGATGATGGTGAGGTCAAATTGTGGAACCTAAAGGGGCAGTTGTTGCAAACTCTAAAAGCTCATAATAGCTTGGTCTCCAATGTAGAATTTAGCCCCAATGGAAAAATTATTGCAACTGCCAGTGATAATGGTACGGTCAAATTGTGGAACCAAGAAGGGGAGTTGTTGCCAATTCTGAAAGGTCAGAATAGCTTGGTTTCTGATTTAGCATTTAGTCCCGATGGAAAGACTATTGCAACCGCCAGTGATAATGGTACGGTCAAATTGTGGAACCAAGAAGGAGAGTTATTGCAAACTTTAGAAGGTCATAGTAACTTCGTTTCTGATTTAGCATTTAGTCCTGATGGAAAAACTATTACAACTGTTAGCGATGATGGTGAGATAAAATTGTGGAATCTTCAGGGGCAAGTATTGCAATCTCTAAAAGGATATGATGATTTTTTCAATGGTGTAGCATTGAGTCCTTATGGAAAGATGATTGCAACTACCACTGATCATGGTACAGTCAAATTGTGGAACCTAGAGGGGAAGTTGTTACAAACTCTGCAAGGTTATGATAGTTCAGTCTATGATGTAGTATTTAGCCCTGATGGAAAGACTATTGCAACCCTCACTGATGATGGTGAGGTGAAATTATGGAACCTTCAGGGACAAGTTTTGCAAACTCTAGAAGGGCATAACAAGAGGATATCTGATGTAGCATTTAGTCCTGATAGCAAGACTATTGCAACTGGTAGTGATGGCGGTACAGTGAAATTGTGGAACCTACAGGGACAAGTTTTGCAAACTCTAGAAGGGCATAAAAGTTCAGTCTCCGATGTAGATTTTAGTTCCGATGGCAAGATGATTGCAACTGCAAGTAATGATAAAACAGTGAAATTGTGGAACCTACAGGGGCAGTTGTTACAGACTCTAGAAGGGTATAAGAGTTTTGTATCCGATGTAGATTTTAGCCCTGATGGAGAGATCATTGCCACTGCAACTCGTGAAAAGACCGTAAAATTGTGGCGACATTTGGGGATAGAAGATTTAACCACTTATGGTTGCGAATTGTTAAATGATTATCTCATTGCCCATCCCCAAGAGCTAGAGAAACTCAAGATTTGCCAAACCAACAAAAGAATTAAAATATCAGCTCTCAGTTGGGTGATAGAGGGAGAAAAACTGGCAAGGGAAACTAGAGGGGAAGTAGAAAAACTGGAGGCAGCAGTTACTGCATTTAAAAAAGCACTGCGATGGAACCCAGAACTCGACCTCAACCGAAATTTCAAAGCTTGGGCAGCATCATTAGAGGAAGCAGAGAAGTTGATGGAGCAAGGTACAAAATTAGCTAGAGTTGGAAAAATTGAGGCTTCAGTAGAAAAGTACAAAAAAGCAAAAGAACTTGACAAAGTAGCATTCATTGTTACTCTACAAAATATTGATCCAGAAGCTAAAGCAAAATATGAGGCAGCAGATGTACCAACTGAATTGTTGAATAAAGGAAGGAAGTTTGTCAAAGAGGATGATTAACTGTTGAATGAAAATTGTAGAAAGTAGTTGCTAGAAGCAGAAAAGTGTGTTAATCTTAAAAAAGTAACTAAAGCTTAGGAAATAATTCAGGTGAATGCGACTTGTTGACAGACATATTATTAACCGAACACATAACTTTTGGCGGGTGTGTGATGAGTTAGCCTTTAAGTCAAAAAACTTGTACAACTTGGCTAACTATTATTGTCGTTAGCATTTTTTCAACTGCGGAAAAAGTCTAGATTTAACCAAGCTATATCACGCCACCAAAGATAGCGATGCCTATAGAGCATTACCAACTAAAGTGTCAAAACAAATAATAAAATGCCTAGTTGCAACTTGGCGTGGTTATTTTCAGGCAATCATTGAATGGTCAAAACATCCCTGTAAGTTTTTAGGTAAACCAAAAATACCAAAGTACAAGGACAAAACCAAAGGTCGAAATGTAGTTATATATTCAAAGGAATCAGTCTATAAAGCACCTTTAAAAAAGGGTATTTGTCACTTATCCATGAGTGATATCAAAATACCTGTAGTTGTGGATACTGTAATCGAAGTGAGGATAGTACCTGCTACTAGCTGCTATATAATTGAAGTAGTGTATGAAAAAACAAATCAGCCCCAAATACGCTCAAGATATGTAGCCGGAATAGACTTAGGAATTGACAGTATAGTCGCTCTAGCTACAAATAAGCTTGGTGTCAAACCACTGCTGATTAATGGGAAGCCACTAAAAAGCGTCAATCAACTATATAACAAACGTAAAGCCAAGTACCAAAGTGTTCTCAAGGGACAGAAAAAAACTAGCCGTAAGATTGAAGCATTAACCTATAACCGAAATCGTTTTGTGGAGAATTATCTGCATAACACCAGTAAATTAGTAGTTGAGTATTTAACCACAAATAATATTGGTACTGTAGTAATTGGCAAAAATGATAACTGGAAACAAGGTGCAAAGATAGGCAAAAAAAATAACCAAAACTTTACCCAAATACCTCACTCTAAGCTAATTCAACAGATAACTTATAAATGTGAACTTGCTGGCATCAAAGTCATGGAAACAGCAAGATTGTTACACCAGTAAAACATCTGCACTTGACCTAGAATTGCCATGTCAGCAGGAAAACTATGTGGGAAAACGAGTCAAACGTGGTTTGTTTAGAAGTGGAACAGGTAAAGTGATTAATGCGGATATCAATGGCTCTCTTCAGATAATCAGAAAGAAATTCCCAGGAGCATTTACTGTTGAGGGAATAGTGAGCTGTGCCGTACAGCCTGTATTGGTTAATCCAATATCAAGATAAAAGCTGTTACAATTTTCTACAGTTTTTTTCGTACGGTAAAGTCAAGGAAGCGATCGCTTTCTACCAAGAAGCAGAAAAAATCGACCCCTATCAAATTAGTCCTGGCAGTTGGGATATACTTTGTTGGTATGGCAGTCTTTATAAACAAGCTGCTGATGTGATGTTTGCCTGTGAAAAAGGAGTTGCTCTTGCCCCTAAAGATGGCTCTATTTTTGACAGTCGCGGACTTGCTAGGGCATTAACTGGGGATATTAAAGGGGCAATTCCAGATTTTCAGGTATTTGTAGAATGGACGAGCAATAAGCAGAATAAAGTGCAACGACAAGAATGGATCAAAGCGCTCCAGGCAGGGAAAAATCCCTTTACTGATGAGCTGTTAAAGGAGTTGAGGGATTAGATAAAGAGTGTTGGGAGGTGTGGGAGGTGTGGGGAGTGTGGGAGGTGTGGGAAGTGTTTGGTAACACAACCTTCCAGGTTGTTAAAGATAAGAATCCTGAACTGCAAAGATAGAGATTAATCTTCAACTGTACCTCACCATCCTCATGCATTGCTGTAATATTACAGTGCTTTTCAGTTGAGTAGACCACAGTAGGGATGTTCCATGGAACGTCCCTACTGGGTTTTGGTTGTGATGTTAGGTCATCAATTTGAAAAGCGCTGTAGGAGCGATCGCCAGTCACCTCTTTGTATCTAATCAGTATAAAAGTTGCGATGTTCTGTCTGAATAAATATAGGACTTACGCACGCGAAACCCGGTTTCTACGATAAATCGTTGTTTTGAGCAATAGATGTCTACGAGAAACCGGGTTTCTGGGTTCATATCGCTTTAGTCCTGAAATAGTTATAAATCCACTTTTATTAAAATAATTGGGTCGTGCAACCCCCCCTTGATCGGCGAAACGTTTTTGGAGCGTTGCTCTAATCCCCGTGACAAAAACAACTTCTGACTTCTGACTTCGTTAAACCCCCTTTTAAAACTAACAGGATTTACGCACAACCACCATCTCTTGGTGCGCGTTCCCTCTCTTGGCCAGCATTCCCTCTCTTGGTGCGCATTCCCTTGCGACTATCGTCGTCGCGGGGTCGCACCGCGAAACGTCGTCGCGGGGTCGCACCGCTATCTTGTAGTGGCGAGTCGCGACTCGCCACTACAGATAGTGTATGATTTGATATTTTGCATAAGTCCTGAGTAAGAACAATATTTGAAAATGCAAGGTACACAAGGCAACTTTAGAAGCTATTATTATACACCATTTATTCCGAGCTAAAACAACAAATAATTTGTATAGCTAAATACAGAAATTTAGTGCTGCATAATCTAACTAAAAATTATAAATATTCACTCCAAACACTAATTGTTCCCATTCCTATCGATCGCAACTACTCCCTGTTAAAAACAGAATTATTAAATTATTATGACAAATTTATAAAATTTTTTAGCTTCCTGGTTCCCTGTTTCTCTATTGCCTTTTTCCCAGATATTTTCTACAAAACCCTGCTGAAGACTGCTATACAAGACCAAAAATATAAATGGGTTTTAAGATAATCACAAAAGTGTTAATCTCATAAGTTAAAGAGGAACAAAAAATATTCTCTCCTCTATGCAATATTAATATTATTAAAAACCTTTTCTGATTAATTATCGCTATGAGTACATCAACTTCTGTTCTATCGGCTTGGCAACTATTAAGAAATAATGAAATTACTTGCCAAGAAGCATTAGAAAATTTAGTCGATCGACGGGGAATTTTAAACCTAAAATTACTTGATAAAGAAGTAGCATATCGCTTCTTTAGAGAATTTCCAGATCAAAAAGATTTGCCCCCAATTATTCCCCTACTGCTGTGGCAAAACTGCTACTATTTGGCCTCTCCTGTAGATATATGTGCTGACGACCTCAAAAAAATGCGCGATCGCACATTTTCTGAGATCAAAATTATTCCCATTGCCGAAAAAAGCTATAGTGCTTGGTATCATAGAGAAAAAATCGACCCCAAGTCTATCTGTAGCCAAAAATTAATTAACCCTTTAACCGGAGAATTAGAAGAAGAAGATGTCTGTGCCACCACAGAATTATATCTTTCCCAAGCAGCAGACCAAATTGGTCGGATTAAAACAATTATTTCCGGCGCTCTGCGTAACCGTGCTAGTGACATTCATCTGGAACCAACTGGGGATGGTTTGCGAGTCCGCTACCGTATTGATGGCATCCTCAGAAATATTACTACCCTACCAGCAGATATTGGTCGCCGAGTAGTAGTTGCCATTAAAGTGATGTGTGATATGGATATCGCCGAAAGTAGATGTCCTCAAGATGGACGGATGAGCGAGCAATATGCAGAAGATGATGATTCTAATGTCGGACTAGATCTACGGGTAAGCACCCTTCCCTGTGTTGGTGGGGAAAAAGTTGTGATTAGGTTACTGACTTCCAAAAATCCTTTTTCTAGTTTGAAGGATTTAGGATTTTCTGGGCGCAGTTTGAGTTTATACCAAAGCTGGTTGCGTCAACCACAGGGAATGATTATTTTTACAGGTCCAACTGGGTCTGGGAAAACAAGTACCCTATACACCAGTTTATTATCAGTTGCAACAGAAAACGTTAATGTAGTTACTGTTGAAGATCCGGTAGAATATGTATTGCCAGGAATTACTCAAACTCAGGTAAATGAACGCGCTGGAATGACTTTTGCTACAGGTTTACGAGCAATTTTGCGTCAAGACCCCGATATTATTATGATGGGTGAAATACGCGATCGCGAAACAGCAGATACAGCAGTCCGCGCTGCATTGACTGGTCACTTAGTATTGACGACTCTACATACTAATGATGCCATAGGTGCTATTCCTCGCTTAAAGGATATTGGTCCTGACCCAGCTTTGATGAGTGATGCGCTGTTGGGTATTGTGGCACAAAGGTTAGTGCGGAAAATCTGTCCCCATTGTGGAGAAGTTCATATTCCCACACAAGAAGAGTTGCAAATATTTGGTTTAGAACAGCCACAAATATTACCCACTATGAGTTTAGCCGTTAGCAATAGTCTATCTGCTTATGCTTCTGCCTTTAATAATGGTAATGGCGTGCAAACTATGACTGCTGTTACTCCGAGTATCAAACATGAAATTCAGGGGAAATGGCGTGTCGGTCGTGGTTGTTCTAATTGTTTCAATTCTGGTTATTCTGGTCGAGAAGCAATTGTAGAATTATTGGATGTAGACGATACTGTTCGAGAGTTGATTTATGAAGGTACTATGACTCAGTTGCAGCGTTATTTGAAGCAAAATGGTTTTGTCTCCTTCCGAAATGCTGCTATTGAAAAGGTGACTCAAGGGATAACTACAGTACAAGAAGTGCAGCGTGTTTTACCGCGAAGTGCTTTTTCTTCTCAGAATGTGGTTCGCTCTTCGTCCCTACTGTAGTCTACCGAAATGAAAACTGCTGTAAACCTCGCCCGATCGGGCGAGGTATTATTGGAGATGTCTAATAGTGGTACTTAGACATTTTTGGGTAGGAAAAATGCTTCAAAGTCAGTCTAGACAAGGGAATTACGTCGAAGCCTAAAAAATGGCTAGAACCCGTGATGACCTACGGATTTATGCATTTTTGACCTAAAAACCTCTGCCCATCTATATTTGAGCCTATTTTCTGCGTTTATTTTGTGTAAGTCCCAATAGGAGAAAAAGGTTAAAAAATACTCTCATATCAAATCCTTTTAATTGGACATAAAAAAAATCTCATATCTTCATAACTACGTTCATCTTTATGATTCTTTCTCCTCCTGACTCCTGTACGGACGTTGCTTGAGCATTAATGCGTTACATGTCGCTCCGCTAACGCGGAGCGAAAGCGTCAGCAATACGTCCCTACCTCCTGATTCCTAGAGACTTAAGCAATCTATAATACCATGTCCGGATAATTAGTGATAAAACCATTTCTTTCTCCTGGTACATTCTTTTCTCCTGTCTCCTGTCTCCTGTCTCCTGACTCCTCCATTTTTATTTATAAGTATTCAACCGGACATGATATAACTGTTTAAGCGGATTTGATATCATACACCTCGAATACCTCCAATACCACATCTCCCCACACCCCCCACATTCCCCACACTCCCGATCATAAATCCCAAATGGGTACTTATATTATCCAATACCCCCACACCCCCACACCCCCACACCCCCACTCCCCTACTCCCTACTCCCTTTTTTTGGGAGAGGCCTTGTATTTATTTTGATTGACAACAATTCAACAAAAAGTTATACTAGACAAGATAACAAAGTCCACCGTTCATCTTTCCCATAGCATAAAGGCTAATTAACCAAAAGCTTGAGAAAGACGGAAGTAGGGATAGAAACATTAGCTAAAAATAAAAACCTATCTAAATATCTCCATCCAACAAGGTTATAGAGAAACCTTAAGCCTTGTTAGATTTCGTTTGGGTAAGTTTCATTAAACCGTCTATCCCGAAGGAACGTACTACTGCATTATTTGAGGTAGTTGTAATGATTCCAACTTCATTGATGAGTCTCATCATCTCTTTCTTGGCTATTTATATGTATGCCAATACTACTGAAGAAATTGTCAAAGTAGTAACAGCAGGGATAGCATTAATATGTCTATTTTTGAGCTTTGTTTTTGCTCCTTGGAGCATTGTTCTACTTTTGGTAGTATCTTTGATGATCTTCCAATTTCCTTTGTTGAAGTATTAGAAAAGAATACTTGGTAGTATCTTAGTTTTCATCAAACCATAAATAAAAAAAATTATCCACCTCCGTTTTCAGGTGGATAATTTTTCTTTCAGACAGAACAAACAGTAATAGCTCAATAATTATTTTGGGTGGTAGTACATTATAATGCTGCTCTAAGGTTGAAAAATACTCCAATACACCGCATTACCTCATCTCCCATTACGCGAACAGCACTACCAATTATTTATTGCTTCAGTAGGCTAATATTATCAGGACTTACGCACCAAGCGCCATATCTCGTAGGCGCGAATGGCATTCGCCCTCTACAGATAGCGTATTGTCTAAGAATTTGGGTAAGTCCTGATTATATTATTTTTGGCGTTGCTGAATGATTGTATAATTTTTAGTAGGGGCGAAAAGCGAATCGCCAGTACAATAGTCAGTAGTCACGCATAGCTTTTTTCCTTACTATCAATCTTACTCTGATACGAATTTCATACCTTATTTCAGCAATCCCTTATTTTTAAAGGTTGTAAGGTAAACCAGTCTTTTTGTTATCTACAGAAACAGGAATTCTGCCCCATCCTGCTTCAGCACCCATATCAAGCCATATTTGCTCCAAAGTGCCAAAACTATAAGGATCGTATACACCATTAGCACCTATGTCATAATTATTAGAAGCACCATACCTAATACCATAAGGATCGTGCATAAAAATTTGCTCTTTATTCAAATCAAATCCTGTTGCTACAATCATGTGTCCGCTACTCTTATAAGCTACTCCTAAAACTACTGGATATCCAGCTTTTAGACAAAGCATTAAATCCGCATGAGAGAGTGTATAAGAAAAATAAGTTTCTACCCCGAAATCTTTTAACGCTTGAGTGTGTGCCTCATGGTCTGTGGTATCGCCATATTTTACTAATGTTTCTCCATAAAAACTTTCAAACTCTTTGTAGTTCTTAATCTTTGATTCTTCTTTTAACGATGGTTTTAAAGCTGCTAAGAACATAGCACAAGAAGTCAAATTGCACTGGCGACTTCCTGCACCAAAAAAATGCCTGTCGTTATCTAATTGAGAAAAATAAGGTACGTCTAGCTTTTTCACCCGCTCATTTTTTGGTTGTTTCAATTTTAGGTGAGGTGTATAAGCATAAACTTTTTCCAGATAGGTTTTGCCATCAACTGCTAATCTTGGATGTTCTAACGTCAGTAAAGTATGTTGTTGACCATCTGGCAATATTTGTGTTACTTTGATTTTGTCTTCTTGTTTGACAAATATTTTCTGATTATCCCATAATTCTGAAGATTGTATAGGTTTGGATTTTAACCACGTTGAACTGGTAAAACCTACAGTAGTAACTTCCATTTTTTCCTCCGTTGTATTTTGTGTATCTTGACGAAACTCAGCATTTTTTATGAGCTTACAGAATAGTTTAGCTTCAGCACGTCTGCGTCTGCGTAAACCCTCTTCAGCAGCAGAACCAGGGTTTCGATATTTTTCAAATTGCTTTGTTACCCAATTTTCATCGTCCCACCTTGAAACACTGTCGCAAACCTTCGTAATAGACTGAAAATTAGCTCCACCATAAAAATTTGCACCTAAGTTATAGGCAAAACTATAAAGTGCCCCCTGTTGATTTTTATTCATTTGAGACCAAGTAGGGATTCTTTCTAAGGCAGGTTTACAGACTTCTTCAACTTCCCACGCTAAATATTTCTCTGCTTCAGCATGAGTAATAATATCATTTTTTCTAATTTTACTACCATTAGGATATTTAGTAGTTCCATACCCAATTGTAGCAACTTCCCATCCATAAATTGGATCTGGATACGCTTTTGCTCGGCCATCAGAAAGTTTTTGGTGATACCCCTCAAATTTCTTAATTAAATTAAGACCACTTTGAGGAATTAAATTTTTTCCATTCATAATTTACACTCCACGACAAAACTGATACAAAGTGTCATAACGTGACAATATACATAGTCAGTCTGCTTAAAACAGGACATTATGCGGCTTTTTTTCCACCGCTAGCTTTGTAAGACAACCTCCATTTTTGATATTAATTGAAGCATTTCAAGAATATATTATCATAACCAATACTTAATTGCTGAAAATCATGGAGAATCTGTGTGCTGAATTACTTCAACACACAGATTAGTCATCACTTCACTGTTTCAATACTCACTATATATTTTCAATACTTCTAATGAGTACCGATCACTTAGTGCTGCTTTAATACAACTGATTCAACCACTGGTCAACATCAATTGCTAATTTCTTACCCAATTGTAATAATTTGCGAATTTGAGGTAGTTCCCAAGTAGTTTCTCCTGCAATTTCTTCTACATTTTCTTGCATCTGAGGATTATTTCGCTTTTGAATACAACCCAAACAAAGAGGTATAATTTGACTTTCTAGAGATTGGAAATAAACCTCCTGAGCACCAACTAATGACAAACCTAAATTTAATTTATTTCCTACTTCGGCAAGTCGTTCTAAACCCTGAATATCTAATTCCAAATTATCCGGTTCATTATCATACAAAATGTGCCTGACGCAGCTCACAATTAACCTTTCTAAAGATTCCTTAACTTCCATATTGTGGAATCGACATTGCTGCTGACTGACTTCACTAGCAAGAGCTTCTAACTCTGCTAAATGACTAATACTTAATTTTCCATCCGTACTTTCTGCCTCTAAAGTCCGCACACTTGTTAATAATCGATGACCCAATGCCACTTCAGCAGCTACCTGTAATTCCTGGGGTACAGCTAAATTATCTCGGCGGAAGGCCATCATTATGCTGTAATTATCTCGGTATACCTGAGTATACAATTGATCCAGGCGATTTAGAGTTTCTTGACTCAATAGAGCCATGATCCGTTGACGTTCTTCTGCAAACAGATCCCCTAGACCAAATGAAGATTTGCCGAATAATTCAGCCATACTCATAACTACATTAGCAATACTGCTCTCTTGTAAAGCATCAAATAGCTTTTCTTGAATTTCCGTATAAACCCGACGACCTGCAAATGGTTGAATACAGCAATGGAAATCCCATCCTCCTAAGTGCAGTACAGCAAAAACAAACTCCTTACATTCGAGTGTAATTTCTGAAGTTAATTGTAGCTGACCTACTGCCAAACTCAGATTACCCATGCGTCGCATTTGATAATCATGTTGTTTAGCGTTGTAGCAGTAAACTCGTTGTTCGCGAGTATAAGTAGTAAATAAAGAATTAATCGCATAGTGAGCTGCTACTTGTTCCATAGTAATTTGAGCTGTAGCAACTAACTGTCGATAAACTTCATCTCCTGTTTTGAACAAATCTACGTTACTGGGGGCAAAAGCTAGTTGAGAGACAAATTCTTTCTCTAATTGTACCCCGGCCACATCACCTGCTAATTCTATTGCTCTAGCAGCATAACGCAGAATTTGAGTACCTTCTGGTCGAGATATTTCATCAAAAAACCAGCCACAACTTGTAAACATTAATAGAGAATGTCTTTGCATTTCTAATAAACGCAAAGCATCTACTTTTTCTACTTCTGTAAGTTCGTGGTTTTGATGCCGAGAAAAGAAGTTTTTAATGTTCTCAATAGAGCGATCTAGAATTACTTGAACGTATTCATCTCTTGCTGCCCAAACATCTTTGAAGAAGTGACGACCAAAATCTTCGTAAATGTCAACAAATTGATCCCGTAGCCAATTAAGTGAATCCCTTAATGGTCTCCGCCATTTTTGATGCCAAGTGCCACCACCACCGCAACCACAATCATCTTGCCAACGGTCAACACCATGACAACAACTCCATGCTGTTACTGGTTTTAATGCAACTTCCCAAATCGGAGGATTAATACTGAGGTAATGAGCAAAGTTAGTTACTGTCCAATTGCGCTGAGGAAATTCTCCTGAGAAAGCATAAGCAAGGCATTTTTCTGTACCGCCTTTGTGATGACCAAATGTTTCACCATCAGTGGCAACAGCAATTAATTGGGAGGGTCTTTCGTCTCCCCGTATGGCCTGGCCAATTCGTCCGGCCAAGTTATGAGAACTATTGAGGACATCATTAAAGCCCATATCTCTTGATATCGGACCGTCATAGAAAAAGATGTCAATGTATGGAGTTTCTGTGGAGTTGTCGTCATTGTGACGCCGTAAGAAACAACGATAAGGTCGGGTGGGATCGATTTGATTGCCACCTACTTCGATCCATTCTGGATCTGGGTTATCTGGACTAGAGAATGGACGACAACGTTCGGCTTGGGAAGGGGCTAAAATGATGAAGCGAATTCCTTCTGCCACTAATGCTTCTAGGGTAGGATAGTCTACGGCTGTTTCTGCTAGCCACATTCCTTCAGGGTCCCGACCAAACCTGGAGCGGAAGTCTTCTTTACCCCAGCGAATTTGAGTATATTTATCTCGTTCGTTAGCAAGGGGCAAAATGATGTGGTTGTATGCCTGAGCGATTGCGTTCCCATGTCCATCAAGTCGTTGGCAACTTTTGCGGTCTGCCTCAATAATTTTTTGATAGACTTCCATATCATGGCGTTCCAACCAACTCATTAGGGTTGGACCGATATTGAAGCTCAGATATTCATAGTTATTAGCGATCCCCACCAATTCTCCTCGATCGTTGAGGACGCGGGCAAAAGCATTAGGGCGATAACACTCGTGTAAAATTCGCTCATTCCAGTCATGGCAGGGAGCTGCACTAGGTTGACGTTCGATAGCGTCTAGATAGGGGTTTTCCCTGGGGGGTTGATAGAAGTGACCATGGATGGTGACATAAACGCCAGTAGCAGTATGTACAGGTGCTACAGAAGTTGTCTGATTATTGATTGTTTCAGATAATGATACTTCTAGTTCGAGGTCATTCGTTTGATTAATTTTCGTCTCAGATGAGGAAACCATGCGATCGTATTCTCCATTTAAAACAACAGTTTATTCGCCTTAATATGGCGACACTCCAAGATTGAGAATTATTTTTAAACATTTAATTGAGATGTTTAATTCCACTTCTTGGTTAGTTTTTCTTGAGATTTCAATTACATTTATTCTTTTTGCCAATTTTTGCAGAGTAATAAAAAGAAAATTGTGTTTAGATGCCCTTAATTAGTTAGCCAAGCTTTCTGTTTCAACAAATACCTCAAAAGTATACTATTTCCTCCTGACTTGCTTTGACTATGGTAGGTAATAATTTTCTTTCGCTAATAGTAATGTTGAAAACTTGCTTGCAGAATTAAATAAAGATTTAATATTTACGTCTTACTTAACATCATAAACTTTATCCCTATCAAAAAGCAAGAGGTTGGTGATAAAACTTAACCTTACTTATAATTTCTCTGTAAATTAGTAACATTACTTTTTATCAAAAGATAAGGTTCGGAATTATAGAACTTCCTCTAGTAGCTTGTATTAGACATCTCCAGAAAAGAGGGAACAGGGAACACTTAACTGGGAACAGGGAAGAAAAATTGATAATTTATGGATAAGAATTGATTTTAATTTTTATTTTTGGATATGTCTATTGAGGAGGGTGAGATTTAGGGACTTTGCATGCAAAGTCCCTGGAGATATCTAATATTAACTTGGCTCAAATAAGTAAAAAGGTGATTTTGTCTGTCTTAATAACTTAATCAGGACTTACGCAAAGACACTATATATAGCGCATGGTAAATAGAGCGATGTAGCTGTCGCACTTGCTCCACCAACGCTTAAAAATTTATAGCAATCGCCCAACGAATGTTAATTATAAACAATCCATAAAAACTTAAATAACTGTCATTTTTATTGACAGATATTTGAGTTCAGATACGCTTATATTCAGATAATAATTGATGTTTCAGTTGATCAATAGTTTTTCCCGTATGAGTTGCTATTTTTTTCAAATGATTCCACTTGAGTTGACGCTATTAAGTATAGGACTATGCGCAATTCAAAAGTAATCTCGCTCGTGAGTTTTCGGTACTTAAATGCTCCACAAACAGGATTTACTAATGTCCACGTCGTAAATGCGTAATGTTATAATAGATACAGAAATAAAAGCGGATAATATTAAACTTTTGGCAACTATTGATTATAACAAGTTTTCATATATATCAGCAGTTACTGATATATATGAAAACAGGCAGTTAACTCAGCATCAATTAGGATTTATTTACTTACACAGAAACCAGATCGAGCAAGAAAATTTGATAACTTGAATAGACATCTCCAAAAATAAAAATTAAAATCAATTCTTAATCCATAAATTATCAATTTTTCTTCCCTGTTCCCTGCTCCCTCTTTTCTGGAGATATCTAATAATTAGCGCAATAAACCCAGTCTCTTCTTGAGGTGCGGTGCGTAAGTCCTGGTTTAGTTTATAGATCCCATTTGGGATCTACAGGACTTACGCAAATCGACCTTTTAAGGACCATCTGTAGGGGCGAATGGCATTCGCCCTCACTATATATAGAGTCTCTGCGTAAGTCCTGATCTATTTAGAAATAGAGGGGAAATAGGGGAGTAGGGATATGTTAGAGTATTTTTAAACCTTTTTCCCGTATTGTATTTCTCTGACTCCTGAATCCGTTGCCAAAAACCCGCACCGCGTGCAAAGATACCAAATGGTTTCTATAAAAAGTCTCTTACTAAAATCTATTTGGTATTAATGCCAGCGATTTAGTTTTTTGAACACAAAAAAAGTTAATCTAGCAATATTTTTTGAAGTTGGTATTACATAAATTTTTTGATCCTGAGTCCAAATGTTATGAGCGATCGCCAAAATATTAACAATACCTCAATTATTCACGGTCTCACAGAAGACCAAGTAGTAAATCTTCGTGCTGCGGGTCAAGGAAATCATGTAAAACTAGACACAAGTCGCTCCTACACACAAATATTAAAGGAAAACTTATTTACCTTTATTAATACCGTTTTCCTTAGCATTAGCCTAGTTTTAATTTCCCTTTCTCGTTATGGCGATGCTTTTCTCGTGATCGTAGTTATTTTAGGTGGGGTTATAGTCAGTGTTTGCCAAGAAATATGGGCTAAACAAAAATTAGATCGAATTGCCCTATTAACCAGACCATTAGCTACCGTTATTCGAGAAAGTAAACAACAAAACATTGATCCCAGTCAGCTCGTCGTCGGAGATATATTAGTAGCTAATGCTGGAGACCAAATAGTAGTCGATGGACAAGTAGTAGGATCAGGCCAAATAGAAGTAGATGAATCACTCCTAACAGGAGAATCCGATCTAATTCCTAAACAAGCAGGCCAACCAGTTTATTCTGGTAGTTTCTGTGTCAGTGGCAATGCTTATTATGAAGCGCAAAAAGTAGGAACCGAAAGTTTGGCTTACCAACTAACAGTTAGTGCTAGAGCATTTCGCCAAATTTATACCCCTCTACAACAAGAAATTAATTTAGTCATCAGAGTATTTTTGCTCTTGTCTTGTTTTCTCTGGATACTGGTTACTATTAACTGGTACTTTGGATTTTATACATTTGCTGACACTGTTCAATATGCTGCTGTAATTGCTGGGCTAGTGCCAAGTGGACTTTATTTAGCTATTACTCTTGCTTATGCTCTGGGTGCAGTTAAAATGGTGGGGCAAGAAGTCCTAATTCAGCAGGCCAATGCCGTTGAATCATTAAGTAATGTAGATATTTTATGCTTGGACAAAACTGGGACGTTAACGGCTAACCGGATTTGTTTACAAGGTATTTATCCTATTGGGATTGATGAAACTAAGTTGGGAGGTATATTAGGCGATTATGCAGCTAGTACCACTGCTAAAAATCAAACTATTGAAGCTCTAGAAGAGGTTTTTTCTGGAAGTCAACGTTCTCTAATTTTTGAAATTCCTTTTACTTCGGCTCGTAAATGGAGTGGTATGAGTTTTGCTAGTGAAAAGGAAAGTTCGTCATCTGGAGCATACATTTTAGGCGCTCCAGAAATACTAGCTGAAGTTACACCCCTCAGTACACAAGTTACTCAGCAGATTCAAGAATTAACAATGGCAGGATTCCGAGTGCTTTTATTTGCCCATAATCCCAATATAAATAGCTTAAACCAGGATTTAGAACAACCACAATTACCTACAGAACTTTTTCCTCTGGGAATTATTAGTTTTCAAGATGAACTTAGGCCAGAAGCTCGTGAGACTATAGAGGGTTTTTCGGAGGCAGGAATAGAAGTCAAGGTAATTTCTGGAGATAATCCTCAGACTGTGGCTGCTTTGGCTTTACAAGCGGGACTTGGTTCAGATACCCAAGTTATTTCTGGTTGGGAATTGGCTAAGTTAGATGATGCTCAGTTTATTCAGGCAGCAGTTTCTAAGAGGATTTTTGGCCGTGTTACTCCTAATCAAAAAGCGAAACTGATCCGTAGTTTTAAGGGGCAAGGTCATTATGTGGCAATGATTGGAGATGGAGTTAATGATGTTCTATCTCTGAAAGAGGCTAATTTGGCGATCGCTATGGAAGGTGGTAGTAAGGCGACTCGTAGTGTGGCGGATATTGTCTTGTTGAAAAATTCTTTTGCCTCTTTGCCTCATACTTTTTTGGAAGGACAACGAATTCGGAATGGTATACAAGATGTATTGAAATTATTTATGATTCGGGTGTTCTGTGTCAGTCTATTGATTTTTGCTACAGGATTTATTGGTGGATTTATCGGAGGAACTTTTCCACTATTGAATAAGCACAGTGCCGTGGTGACTCTGATATCTGTAGGATTTCCTACTTTTTGTATTCCGATTTGGTCTAAGCCAGGGCTGTTACCTCGACGTAGTATAGTGCGCTCCCTACTTCATTTTACTTTACCTGCTACTTTGACTCTTACTCTTGTAGCTTTAGGAGTGTATTTGACTTATTTAGCAATACCATTTTTGGGAAATGAGTTAGTTATTGACCTTGACCAAGTTAATGAATTTCTTGCAGTTCCTCGTAGTGCCTTAGTTACAATTATGATTTTATGTGGTCTTTTGTTAGTGCCTTTTCTGAAGCCCCCAACAAAAGCTTGGGTAGGTGGGGAAAATTATAGTGGTGACTGGCGATATACTTTTGTTGCTTTAGTTTTACTAGGAGTTTATATAGTTATTTTGGCGGTTCCCCCTCTACGTCAATTTTTTGAACTATCTTTACTGAGCATCCGTGATTATGTTGCGATTAGTTGGGTAGCTTTAGTTTGGTGTTTATTATTACGCTATGTCTGGCGAGCCAAACTTCTAGACAAATTTTTAGGTGTTGATCTTAGGTGATTTTTGAGTATTGAGCTATTAGCTGTCAGCTCTTCGTGCGGAATGTTACTCAAACAGCAAATACCTCATTCTTAAAAATATCCATGATAGAAGCTATTTGCTAAAAGCTTGACTCTGAATTTGGTCGGTCAAAATTCCGATTGCCATATCCGCAACAAAAGGGAACTGAGTCTAAATTCCTATTGCGTATGTAGCAATAGAGATGAATCAGATTTTTATTTCGGATTTTTTCAAAGCTAACCTCTAAATTTAGTCGGTCAAAATTCCTATTGCCATATCCGCAACAAAAGGCAACTGAGTTTAAATTCCTATTGCGTATGTAGCAATAGAGATGAATTAGATTTTTATTTCTAATTTACTAAAAGCTTGACTCTGAATTTGAGATGAATCAGATTTTTATTTCGGATTTGCTAAAAGTTTGGCTCTGAATTTGGTCGGTAAAAATTCCGATTGCTATATCCGCAACAAAAGGGAGCTAAGTCTAAATTCCTATTGCTACATACGCAATAGAGACGAATCAGATTTTTATTTCTGATTTACTAAAAGCTTGACTCTGAATTTAGTCGGTAAAAATTCCTATTGCTACATACGCAATAGAGATGAATCAAATTTTTATTTCTAATTTGCTAAAAGCTGACCTCTGAATTTGGTCGGTAAAAATTCCTATTGCTACATACGCAATAGAGATGAATCAAATTTTTATTTCTAATTTGCTAAAAGCTGACCTCTGAATTTGGTCGGTAAAAATTCCTATTGCTACATACGCAATAGAGATGAATCAAATTTTTATTTCTAATTTGCTAAAAGCTGACCTCTGAATTTAGTCAGTAAAAATTCCTATTGCTACATACGCAATAAAGATGAATCAGATTTTTATTTCTGATTTACTAAAAGCTTGACTCTGAATTTAGTCGGTAAAAATCTTTATTGCTATATCCGCAACAAAAAGCAACTGAGTCTAAATTCCTATTGCTACATACGCAATAGAGACGAATCAGATTTTTATTTCTGATTTACTAAAAGCTTGACTCTGAATTTAGTCGGTAAAAATTCCTATTGCTACATACGCAATAGAGACGAATCAGATTTTTATTTCTGATTTACTAAAAGCTTGACTCTGAATTTAGTCAGTAAAAATTCCTATTGCTACATACGCAATAAAGATGAATCAGATTTTTATTTCTGATTTACTAAAAGCTTGACTCTGAATTTAGTCAGTAAAAATCTTTATTGCTATATACGCAATAGAGACGAATCAGATTTTTATTTCTAATTTGCTAAAAGCTTGACTCTGAATTTAGTCAGTAAAAATCTTTATTGCTATATACGCAATAGAGACGAATCAGATTTTTATTTCTAATTTGCTAAAAGCTTGACTCTCTTTAATATGAGAAAATAGGATTTTGTCGATCTAAGTAATTAGATCATGTCCTAGAGACGCCCTTATGCAACGTCCCTAAATTGTGGTTAATTAATGTTACTCAATATTAGAGATTAATCAAAACTATAACGTTTGAGTAAAAAGTATTTATATCTCAAAAATATTTACTCAATTAAGGATTAAGCTTGAGTTTAAATAGTAGCTCGATCTTTACCACGTGTTAAACAATAATATTACAAACAGTTGGAATAATTTAATAATTTTATATAAAATGTTTATTTGAGTAAAATTTAGTTCTCACCACAATAAATGCTTATAAAAGGCAGTTTCCTCATACAACTGACTACTAGCAGCAGCTCAACTATTTATTGAAAATATTTATCATACCTGGTATTATATCTATTTAGTTAGGGCGAGCTGAATAATTCCGAAAACATTACCTGGAAAGTTGAGCTTTTTCTTTCTGAAAAAAGTGCAAGATTATCACATTTTTTTTTGTATGAATAACCTTGTACCTCTATCAGAAGTAGGATGAAAAAAAATCCGATATTTTTTCTACCTGTGACTTGCTTCGGTTTTTCATATTCCTGCTGATTTAGACTCCTGAATTCTTAATCCTGAATTATATTCACCTGCCAAATACCTTTTCAGAAAGACCTATTTTTTTACCGAATTATGATTTACTGAACCCCCAATTTACACTTATGCTAAATACACAAACAATCATTTCAATTTTATTAGTATTTGTTCCTATTTCAATAGCAGCTAATGTTATGGAATTAAGTTCATCAGTTATCTTCATTACATCTGCTATAGCAATTATTCCCTTAGCAGGTTGGATGGGTACAGCGACTGAAGAAATTGCAGTTGTTCTTGGTCCTAACTTAGGTGGTTTGTTAAATGCTACATTTGGCAATGCTACAGAATTAATTATCGGTCTTATTGCTTTAAATGCTGGTTTAGTAAGCGTAGTTAAAGCAAGTATCACTGGTTCTATAATTGGTAACTTATTGTTAGTAATGGGTTTATCAATGTTTTTAGGTGGGCTACGTTTCAAAGAACAAAAATTTCAGTCAGTAGTAGCCCGTTTAAATGCTTCAGCAATGAATTTAGCTGTAATTGCCATCTTAGTTCCAACAGCAGTAAATGCAACTTCCGATGGTATTAGTGAAAATACAATGCAAAATTTATCTGGTGCAGTAGCAATAGTATTAATTACTGTTTATATACTCACTTTATTATTTTCCATGAAAACTCACTCTTACTTATATGAAGTAGGTGTAGCAGGAAGCGAATCACAGGAGTTAGATTCTAATAGTGAATCAGAAGAAAATACCGAACATAAACCTAATTTGTTATTGTGGATTTCAGTTTTATTAATAGCAACTTTAGCAGTTGCATTTGAATCAGAATTACTGGTTGATTCTTTAGAAGAAGCTACTGCTACTTTAGGATTAACTGCTTTATTTACTGGTGTAATTGTAGTGCCAATTATTGGTAATGCTGCCGAACACGCTACGGCAGTAACTGTTGCTATGAAAAACAAGATGGATTTGTCTGTTTCAGTAGCAGTAGGTTCTAGTTTACAAATTGCTTTATTCGTCGCACCTGTATTAATTCTGGCTGGTTTATTACTAGATCAACCAATGGATTTGAATTTTAATCCTTTTGAATTAGTAGCAGTAGTAGTGGCAGTATTAATTGCTAATTCTGTAAGTTCTGATGGTCGTTCTGACTGGTTAGAAGGAGCTTTATTATTAGCAGCTTATGCAGTTTTAGGACTGGCCTTTTATTTCCACCCTGTGATTGAAGGATTGGCTTAGAGTTTTTGACATCCTCTCCGGCCTAAAGCCTACATTCCGCATGACAAAACGTAGTATAGAATCAGGAGTCAGGAGTCGTAGGGGCTTTCCAGCCCTTTGCTTCGCATAACTATCGTTAACGCCCGTACAGGAGACAGAATTTAGGAGAAAATCATAGCTGCCGTGATTGAGTAATCAATCAGATCAGTATTTATGCTTAATTTTTGACTCGTAATTTGATGAACGAAAAAAGTAATTGAGATAATTTGTCTAGTATTGTAAAGTTTTATTAATTTTATAGAAAAACATAGGAAAACAACTAAAAATATCTTAGACTGAGAAAGGATTGCAGAACAGCTCGTTAAATGTTTACAGGAGGGATAATACAGTTAGTAGAACATACTATTATTAAAAAAAATCATCTGGTGTCAAATACAAAGAGTCATGTCAATGTTCGTTTAAATACCGATCAGAAAAGTAGTCCCAAACGCTTTTAGCAATGGGATAGAGGGTGTTGTAGTTCACCCCGTTAAGGTAACACTTAATTAAAACTAAGTCGAATATTTTTCTATAGATTTAGTAACTATAAATACTTCAAGAAAGCTACGGATTTTATACTAATTTTTATGTTACAAATTGAAGTTAGGCATAAAGTCAAGTTTTCCAACAACTGGAAAAAAGCGCAACTCAGAATAGCTCAGTTACTTGGGCAGGATAGCTGACATCAGGAAAGATACATTGCATAAACTAACTACCTCAGCAGGCTAAAAACCACAGTCAAATAGTAATAGAAGACCTTAATGTCTCAGGAATGATGGCAAATCATAAGTAGGGGCAAATGGCCATTCGCCCCTACAGGCTATTGCTGATATGGGTTTTTATGAGTTTCGTAGGCAATTAAAGTACAAGTGTGAGTTATTAGGTTGCTGAGTTAATCATCTTTGATAGATGGTTTCCTAGTTCTAAAACTTGCTCTAGGTGTGGAACTGTTAAAGAATCTCTGTCTTTATCAGAGCCCGTTTTCAATTGCGAACACTGCAATTTTAGCTGCGAACGAGATTTGATAAGAGCGTTAAATTTAGCTATGGGGGGCAGTGAGAGCTATGCTCCGCCTTCGGCGAACGTCCGTGACAGCTTGTGGACTGGATAACGCCGACGTTACCATGTGGGAAGCAGGAATAGAACAGATAATCATAGATTTCTATAGATTATCGTAGGTTTCTAAGAACGGAGAAAGAGTATGCTAGCTAGGCAAAACTACTTAGGGTTTGCTAAAAAAGTCTTTTAGTAGGGGTAGGGGATTAGGGGAATAGGGGATTAGGGGAGAATTTTTTTGCCCAACAATGCCACACAATGTTAACTTTTTGAGCATGAAGAGCTGAAAATCAGGTACTTTTTCAAGAACTAAAAAGGCTAAAACCTTTATCTGTAAATACTTTTAGGTTTAATCAGCAAGCCCTACTTAAGTCCCAAAAAAAAATAATTATTCAATACACTTTTTCTCAGAAAAAAACCTCTCAAAGACTTGCCCATAACTTGTCTATTTTTTGATAGATGTTTATAAAGCATATAGCAACCAAAATAGGTTAGGACATTTATAAATGCTCAAACTCAGCCAGGAATAATTTTAAATTTTAAATTTTTGCACGGGTGCGGCAGGATTCGAACCTGCGACTCGCGACTTAGAAGGTCGCTACTCTATCCAACTGAGTTACGCACCCAATTATTATGTGTCAGAAATTGATGTTGTATATCAATTATTATAGTCGTTTAAGATAATATTGGGTTTAAAGAAACAAAAATTTTTCTCACTAACAAGATTGCTGGTTTAACCAGGCTCACTGCAATTAAACACCTTCCGATATCTAATTGTTCAAATATTTCTTTTCCAAAGCCTTTACCTATCATAAAAAACATTCCACTTACTTCATTTCATAAGTTTGTAGACTTATCAAGTCTGGTAAAGTTCACGCCCCCAAAAAACTTTCTTTCTGTGTTAAAGGCATACTTTAGATTATCTTATATGGACAAGCTAACTAGACAAAAATCCCGTAACTCTACTCTGAAAATTGCTAATACTATTCACAGCAATAGTTAGGTTTTTAGAGTAGTCTAATACTTTTAGTTATTTTCTAACTATAACATAAAGTCCTTATAATACCAAACTGTAAAAAAAAGAATATTATGAATATCTTGCCCTTAAAGGCATGGGTGTTTCAAAAAGCAATAAGTTATACCAATCGCAAAAAAAAGAATATTACAAATTGCCGAAGAAAAAAGGTAATACCAATTTACTCAAAGATCGCTACACATCATATCTCAAGAATGAAATCATCTTAATTTTTCGGTAAGTGTGAAACCATCTTGTTTTAAAGGCTGGTGGAAAACGACGGGCGCGGGTTTTACCCTCCGCTGCCTTGACATCTATGAAAGTTTTCGCAACAATATGTATTGTACAGCGAAAACCAAATCATGTTTATTTAACCCAAAAAAACAAAATTAGAAACTTGTCTCGCCAAGAATTTAAAGCCTTGAGAGACTGTTTGTAAAAGGAATATTAAATCCAGGCGTAGGGTGGGGAGGGTAAGGCGGCAGTAACGCGTGAATCGTAACCAAAATTTAACTTGACGCCGTAACCCACCGAACATTAAGCATTCTGGCAGTCTTAATCTTTAGTTGTGCATTCAGTCTATGAGGTAATTGTGCAGATTGTCCAAAAATATGTATAATGTAGGACTTTATTCTGTCAGGCAATTCTATTTTGCTGAGGGTAGATATCTCAGATACGAGTCAAATTACCATTACTGCAAAGATAATGAAAATTATCGGCTACTTCAAACTGATATTGCACAACAAACTTTAAAAGTTGTAGATAGGTCTTTTAAGTCGTTTTTTAACTTAGTCCAAAAATCTCAAGAAGGACTTTATCGGTTTGAGCAAATACGATTACCTAGATATCTAAAGAAGGAAGGTTATTTTCCTTTAATAATACCCAGAATTAGGGTGAAAGATGGATATTTTAATATCCCAATGTCTAGGAATTTTAAGGATAAATATGGTGTAGTAAAAATCCCTTTTCCTGAAAGATTAGCAGATAATAATCTCAAGGAAGTTAGAATAATTCCTAGATTTAATGCTAGATTTTTTGAAGTTGAATTTATTACAGAAGATGAACCACAGCCAGTAGTAAAATCTGATAATGCACGCTTCTATAGACCTTAGCTTAGAAAATCTAGCTGCGTTCCATGCAACGCAGCTTGTGTATTAAACAATGGGTCATCGTTTATTTTGGACGGTAGAAAACTTAAATCAATTAACCAGTGGTTCAACAAAGAAAATTATAGGTTGCAGTCTATAAAAGATAAGCAAGCCATTAAAGGTTTAACCAAAAAGCAAGTAAACATTATAGTAAATCGAAACAATAAAGTTAGAGATTACTTAAATAAAGCTGCTAGATATTTAATCAACTGGTGCAGTGAAAACAAAATATCTACTATTGTTGTAGGTGTTAATCCAGGGATGAAAAAAAATATCAACTTAGGCAAAAAAACTAATCAGAAGTTGGTACAAATACCACACAATATTTTTAGGTTCAAACTAAAAGCTATGTTTCATTAATGGATAATGGATAATGAATAATGAATAATGGATAATTACCTCTCCATAAAAGGTAGATGATTTACTAAAAGGGAAAAAATTATTTGTTTCTCCTTGAAAGGGGAGACCAATCCAACTGAATTATTTAATTATTAATTATTAATTATTAATTATTCAGAGGAATCTTATACGTCTAAAGCAAGTTTTCTAGACAAGGATTAAGATGCCTGTTTACAATGCTGATAATCCAACTGAATATAGTTTTAGTGGCAAACGAATACAGCGTGGTTTGTACAAAACTAAGTAAGGAAAATTGATAAATGTTGATGCTAACGGTGCTGCAAATATTGGAGCCAAAAGTAACCTGAATGGGTTTATCCCGGACAGACGCTTAGCCATCTTTGACTATGCCATTAAGGGTAAAATTTGACCGAGTGAAGTCACTTCAAATTGATGACCCTTAAGAATCCACGCGACTTTAGTCCGTGGAGTGTCAAATATAATCTTAATATCAGATAGAGAATGTAGCCTAAGTTTATGAAATTCGTAGAAAAAAAGAAGAAAGGAAAATGATAAATTTTGTCCCTCAGAAGGTATCTGTAAAATAAATCTAAAGAAACGCTTCAAATATCTCTACTTACTGGGTTACAGCGGTCAGAGAAATCTCCAGAGTGATTTTGTAAGATTATTGCCCCCTAACCCACCCTACATCAAGGCTTAATTTTTGATTTTTATAGATACCCTCTCAATCAAATCAAGAACTTTATACAAAAAATCAACAGTTATAATCAAGCTCCTTGATTTGTATCAAACATTTATCAAACTGCTATTAGAGATGGGTACCTGCTTAAAAAGTTTGGAAATGGAAAAATGAAAAAAAAAGGGATTGATATTCTCCCCCATTAACCTTATGGGTATAATAGTTGATTATAATTTGATCCACCCAACTTATCAGCCAACCTGTCAATCAACTGAGAGAGATTGATATGTCCATAAGCATTGCTCATTTCCAGACTATAAAGTTTAGGGTTGTCCCCTTTAGTTATATCAACTATATCAAGGTTGAGTCTCATTAATTAGGCATAATAAAAATGTTATTCTCTATTTCAAGATTGAATATTCCAAATTGCCGTCTATTCCCTAATATCCTTATATCTACCTTTGGTGGAGGATAGTCAATAGGAAGTAGAGGATGGAGTTTCAGTTGTGATATAGACTTGAATGCAGCCAAGAATCTACTAGCTATGGAGGGCCGTTAGATTTCTGATCCGAAACAGGTGCTTCGCGCCAGCGTTGCTAATCAAACACCCGTCACAAACTTTAGACTGGTGAGTGCTTACACTTCCAGAACGGAGCAGAAACAGAAATAGACAGTCACTCAGTCAGATCGTCATAGATTTTACTGATTTTTGTAGGTTTCTGATAACGGATTACAATTATACCAAAAGTACCCCAGATGATGATGGAAGTCTAATTAAAGTCTCATGTTTATTCTGAAAAGGCAAGATGTTGAAATTACAAGTATTACACACCCAAAACGGGATCAAAAGATCCCTATTCTTAATTATCAAGGACAAACTTTTCGCCTAATCAATGTCTTTAAGGCAGAGCAAGCTGAAGAAGCGAGAGCTTTCTGGCGGGATTTAACAGATAATCATGGTAAAGCTTGTGTTTTACTAGAGGAACCTGACCGATATAGTGTTTGGGGTAAAATTCGCTTGGATCAACTTGCCAGCGAAGACTCAAAAGAGGATGAAACTGTTACTTATGCTTGTATTCAGGGTTGTTTGTTGCTGGTACAAGCAGTTTACTTTGATGTAGAAGATTTACTGGGCAATAGACAGGCCAAGTCCTTTCAGAAGGATTTTAGCAAAGTCCTTAAGGGAAAAAACTTTCCTGATATAGATTCTGCCGATACAATTAAAGCTTTATTGACAGACGATCCTCTGACAAAATTACAACTACCTTCCTGGCGGGAAGTTCACCTTTATACTTTACTGCAAGAAGTCCATCGTTTAGGGGAAGAATATTTTGGTAATTCCAATTTTGCTGAAGGTATTGATGAAATCCTAGAACCTATGGCTAATCCTGAGAGAACTCAGTTTATGGCTTGGCTGAATCAATTTCCTGAAGGTAAAAAATGGGCAGTAAAGTAATTTTAACAGCTTATAAACAGAAGCATTAGTTTTTGATGAAAACTAAATATTGATATTAGTTAATCTAAATGTAACAAAGTTACATAATTAAGTTTTACTAAAAAGCCAGCTTGAGATAAATGTATGTTTTAGAGTAGGGATGAACACTAGAAATCCGTTTCAGCCAGTCGCCGACATGAATAACTTAGACTACTAAATTTGTCCTGTTATCTGGTATAATTAACAAGAATATTTTACTTTATAAAAGTGTATGCTTGTCAGCAAGTTTTAGTTGGTTGAAATGACAAATTAATTGCCATTTTAACATTCTTATGTGAACAGTAAAATAAAATAACTAACAATAGAATAGATTATTCTTATTCGAGAAAGTTATATTTTAAGGCTGGCTTTGCTAATGGAAAATTTGACTTTGAAAAAGTCTACAAAAACAATAATCACTATAGAGTTGTAAACTCACAAGCAACACAAAAAATACTGAAAACTATAACTGAATCATTTAGGTCTTAATTATGATAATATTGCCAATTAAATCAATCAAACCTTGGTAAAATCAAATAAATATCAACTATCAAAGAAAATCAACTTCAAGAAGATCGATCAAATAAGCTCAGTGGGATTACTGTAAAGGGCAACCATAAAATCCTTAATGGTATTAACAAAGCTGTTAAAATAGTAATTAATCATTAACTTAGAAAATTACATAAGATGATCTTTAAATAGCATTTTTAATTAATGTTGATTTTTTCTGATTTTTATTGATATATGTAAAATTAATCAATATTGACATCATTAATTTAAAAAAAAATGAAATGTCGATTTATTAACCCATAAATCCCTAAAGCTAGCACTATTTTTTCAATTTTATCAGTCTATTTTTCCCTTGTGAAAATAACCTTGATAAATCAATCTGAAAATACAAGTAAAAGTGTTGACAAATGGGGATAAAATATCTGTTAAAAGTAACGTTTGATGAAAATATTCCTATGAGCAGCACTTCAGAAAAATCATCTACCCTTACTAAGTCCTTATTTTCAGCCCAGACTATTGTAATTACAGGTCTTGTCTGGGGTGTACTAGCCCTATTATTTTTTCTACTATTTAGTGTACCTCTACCAGGGGAGGAATTACCATCCTGGTATTCTTATGGCACTTATATATTTGAACTAGGGGCTTACTTAGTAGCCAGTATAATTTGCTTGAGAAACTGGCAAAGTCCTCAAATGGTTAGTGGTCGTAATGTTTGGATGGGTATTGGTTTAGGATTGTTATTTTACTTTATTGCTGGTGTTGTGTTTGGTTGCTGGGAACTAATCTGGGAATTAGACCCAGATGTATCATTGGCAGATATATTTTACGTTTTTTCCTACATATTCTTAGGTTGGGGTATGACCTTAGCTGTAACTTCCAAAAGGCTAAATTTAGAAGTTTGGCAGTGGGTAGTTTTGTTGGTAGTGGCAGTTGGAGGAGTTGCTTTGGCTGTTTGGGTAGCCGATCCTTCACTTTTTGGCCTATTGCCTACGCCAGATGCTACAGCTTTGGAAGAGGTAGATATAATAGAAGAAGTATCGGCTAATTTAGCTCCATCTTGGGTTCTTGCTCTAGATGAGAAATTAGAACCTTTTTCTTATAGCTTGAATTTATTCTATATTATTGCCGATGTATTTCTACTAATTATTGCTACAGCCTTACTTCTAGCTTTTTGGGGAGGACGTTTTTCTCAGTCCTGGCGGATGATTGCTGCTGCTACTTTTTCACTATACATTGCTGATATGTATTTTAAGTGGGCAGATACTCAGGCGGCTGGAGAATATGAATCTGGAGGTCTATTGGAGGTATTTTTTGTGTTTACTGCGATTCTATTTGGAATAGGCGCAGTCCTAGAATATGATATCTCAACTCGTTCTCGCCAGAGTAGACGTAGTAGACGCAGTAGTTCTTCTTGACATACTCCCGATAATGTGCTTTGGTGACACCCCAGGATTCTTCAACTCTATATATATTTGTTATACAGAGGTGATGTCCTCCCCCCGTTTCTCTAAAAAAAGTACAAGAATGCAGGGTAAACTCAATAAATAATACTAGCTTTCATCCTAGCGTTGCTCATGGCGCGAACAAGGACGACTTCCCCCTAAGGAAGTCAAACCTAAAGTATCTTCTCTAAACCATAAATGAGTTTGGTTAAAGATTGGACTTTACGAATGGCTAACAAAACTCCGGGCATATAGCAAGACCTATCTGTTGTATCATGTCGTAAAGTGTAAATTTGACCAGGCCCACCAAATATTACTTCTTGATGAGCAATTAAACCTGGTAAGCGTACACTATGGATACGGATTCCTTCATCTGCTAAACCACCTCTAGCACCTTCTATTTTCTCTGTTTCTTCCACATTGGGCACATTGTAGCTTTTTCCTAATTCTGATAACATTTCTGCAGTTTTAATTGCAGTTCCACTAGGAGCATCAGCTTTTTGATTGTGGTGCAACTCAATAATTTCTACATGGTCGAAATGCTGGGAAGCGGCGATCGCTGCTTGTTGAAGCAAAACCATACCAATAGAGAAGTTGGGAATTATTAGGGCACCAATACTGGCTTTTTCGGCAAATTCGGCCAAATCTTGAATTTGTGCTTGACTCAGACCTGTAGTTCCGACGACAGGTCTGACTCCATAAGCAATAGCAGAACGGACATTTTGATAAACGCTATCTGGGTGAGTAAAGTCAACCATTACGGCAGGTTGTTTTTCCTGAGCTGCCATTACTAAAATCCCCTCTAAATCGTTAAGAATTGGTATTTCTAGAGGACCACAACCAGCTATCTCACCAATATCTTGACCTATATATTCTGGTTGACGCTCTATTGCACCAAACAGAGTCATGTCACTAGCATTTGCGACAGTTTTTATTACTTCACGACCCATCTTACCTGCTGCACCACTGACAATTATTGGAATAGAAGTTTGGCTGATCATAATTTTAATTGATTAATACATAAAAAGAAGATTGGCATTGAACTGCTCCTCGCTACTACGTTGAGCTAGGGGTTTCTGACGCTTTTTTGTCTATAGCGCTTCATGGTTCTGGAATTAGTAGATCCCTCCTATAGAGGTTTCCTGTTCCTTAATTTGGGCAAAGTCTATATTTTAATACTATTTTGAAAAAAGAATGTAAAAAAAAGTTCGCGATCGCCGATCAATCATGCAATTTTGAGTTGAACAAAAAGTCATGTGTGGAGGCGAGTTACCCCAGTTAATCTTTATGATATCACAAAAATTGTGTGGATGGAAGCCAAAATCTTTTGACGCGCCGATTTTTTAGGAGCTTCATAAAATGAAAATGTTGGTGGTTTTCTATTCAGGCAGTGATGGAAAGATTTGATGATCGAAAAACAACTTTTTGTTGGAAGCTTCAGAAGATGAAAATATTTTTGGCATTGATTGTTTGTAGGGAAAATTCGTGAATACTTGATTATGCCTGAACCAGAAAATTTAGTTGAAAAAAGAATGTAAACAAATTCGCGATCGCTGATAAATTATACAATTCTTGGTTGAATAAAAAGTCATATGCATGGGCGAATTACCCCAGTTAATATTTATGATATCACAAAAATTGTGTGGATGGAAGCCAAAATCTTTTGACGCGCCGTTTTTTCTACGTAGCTCTCAGAAAATGAAAATGTTGGTGGTTTTCTATTCAGGCATTGATGGAAAGATTTGATGATGGATAAACAAGTATTTGTTGCAAGCTCCAGAAGATGAAAATATTTTTGCCATTGATTGTTTGTAGGGAAAATTCCTAAATACCTGATTGTGCCTAAACCAGAAAACTTAGTTGAATAAAAAGTCATGTGTATGGGCGAATTACCCCAGTTAATATTTATGATATCACAAAAATTGTGGTGATGGAAGTAAAAATCTTTTGACGCGCCGATTTTTTAGGAGCTTAAGAAAATGACAATGTTGGTGGTTTTCTATTTAAGGATGGATGGAAAGATTTGATCGTGGGAAAAATCTGATTCTAATCTTAAAAGTAAGAGAGCATGAGAGGATTTTTCAATCTTTTTCTGCAAGTGCCTAATTTCCACTCCCGACTGTCTCTCAAAAATTTAATCCTAGACAAAGATACCATAAGGTTTCTATAACCGAGCTTTTTTGAGTTGCACTTTTTTCCATAAGGAGCGAAAACTTGACTTTATATCAGTTTAGTTATTGTAGTCTAGATAGTTTAGACTAGCTTTGTTGTAGATTAGGCATACACAACCCAATCTTCTACACAGAAAATTTTCTGGCTCAGAAGTTTGGTAAAATTTAACTGATGGAGAGTTTGAGGGGCTATAAGTCGCGCGCTCTATCTGAAAGATGAGCCTCGGGATACATGGACCCCTCAAGCAGATTTTTTCCGGGATTGAACGGAAAAAATCTGCAACAGTATAGATATAGAGCTATAGAGTAATCCCGACTGTGTTAGAATTTTTGTATGACTCTAACCATCAACTATCGTTATCGACTTCACCCCGACCCCATCCAAGAGCAAACTATGCTCCATTGGTTGGAAATATCTCGCAAAGTGTACAACTATGCCTTGCGGGAAATCAAGGATTGGGTGAATGCCCGTAAGTGTAGTTTGAACTATTGTTCCCTATCAAAAGAATACATCATCCCAGCTAACAAGTCTTTTCCAACCTACTACAACCAGCAAAACGCACTGCCCCTGGCCAAAAAAGCATTCCCAGAACTCAGAGAAGTTCCCTCTCAAGTTCTGCAAACTACAATTCGTAGATTGCACGATGGTTGGAATTATTTCCAGCAAAGAGGGTACGGCTTTCCTCGCTTTAAGAAGTTTGGCCAAATAAAGTCCATGCTGTTTCCTCAATTTAAAACTAACCCGATTACAGGTTGGCAGATTTCTCTCCCCAAGATAGGAAAAATACCCATCAACTTGCACCGACCTATTCCAGAAGGTGTTGTAGTCAAGCAAGCAAGGGTATTAAGGAAGGCAGATAGGTGGTTCGTAGTACTCACGCTCCAGTCTGAGGTATCGAGACCAGAAGCTCAACCTCACGGAGAAGCGATAGGTATAGATTTGGGTTTGGAGAAGTTTTTGACAACCTCAGATAGAGAGTTTATTGAGAGACCCCGATTTTTGACATCCTT
>NZ_JAAHHT010000409.1 GCF_010672085.1 Okeania sp. SIO3I5 | reverse complement strand
CTTGTGCAACAAAGCCTATATCCATATTCAATTCTTGGCGTTGCATAATTTCGGGCTGCATTAGTGTGGGGAGTGTGGGAGATGTAGGAGCTGTGGGGAGTGTGGGAAGTGTGGGAAGTGTGGGAAGACTGGGATTGTAGGATAAATAATTTTTCCTTGATTTTTCTGCGTCGCGTTATCCCAAAATTCTTACTTTATGCAGCTCTTTTAACCGAAAAACTCATATTTTTTCACGACTTAAAATGGCTAAAACCTTTATCTGTAAATACTTTTAGATTTAATCAGCAAGCCCTAGGTAGAAAATTTTGAGCTTCCTACTTGTGCAACAAAGCCTCGATCCATATTCAATTTTTGGCGTTGCATATTTGCGGGATGAATTAGTGTGGGGAGTGTGGGAGGTGTGGGAGGTGTGGGAAGTGTGGGAAGTGTGGGAAGTGTGGGGAGTGTGCATTGGAATTATAGTTTTAGGCGTTGCTGAATTAAGGGATGAATATTAAGTAGGACGGGCATCCTGCCTGTCCAAAAATATCAGGAACGGGCAAGATGCCCATTCCACAAAACTATTAAAATCATCCCGCATTTATGCAACGCCAGTTTTAGAGTTTATGAAGTAAAAGATGGGATTTCCCTTTTCTACAAAGATTCATACCTTGGTTCAGCAACGCCCAATTTTTAACTTCTGGCTCCTGACTTCAAAGTTTTTGTTGGCTTTCATATCAAATCCGTTTGATTGGACATGAAAAAAATCTCCTATCTTCATAACTACTAAATCTTTATGGTTCTCTCTCCTCCTAACTCCTGTACGGGCGTTTCATGTCGCGGAGCGAAACGGCCGGAAAGCCCCTACTACTCCTGACTACTCCTGAGTTGAGCAATCTATAACTGTTTAACCGGATTTGATATCACTTCCTCAACCCAACCTACGATTTTTGACATACTCCCGACGCTGCCCTTCTATTCCCCCCTTTCAAAGGGGGGTTAGGGGGGATGGAAAAATAGGGATTCTGAGCGTCTGGGAAACCCTGACCGCGGAGCATGACAGAGGTGATGTCCTCCCCCTGTGTTGACATTGATGATAACAAAATGCTCCTAGCTTGTGTCTTGGGCAACATTCCTTTAACTTATGAAGGTATCCGAATCCTGGCCCTGGCTTTAATCCCGACGCTCCCCTCCCCCCTTTCCAAGCTATCCCTTATAAGTAACTCTTGAAACCCTTGTGGGAGGGTGGTCCGGATGGGGAGGAGGGGGAGGAAGAATTCTGTCTACATTCATAAAAAAGTGTATTGAAAAATACTCTTTTCTCCTGAAAAAGCCGATTCAAGACTTAAACATAACTCCTCTATGTTGTCAAGTTTTATGAAAAGAGAAAGATGTTTATAAAGCATAGCTTTCCAAGGGGGGTTAGGGGGGATGGAGAGCGCGGGACTTCTCGCCAGGAAAGTTAACTTCTGACTTCTAACTTCTAACTTTAAAATTATGCTCGATCGCTCACCGAAAAATAACTGGTACCAAGACTTCAACCTAGAAGAAAAATCTAAATGGTACGGTCAAATAGCAGATGCTTACAACAGAACTAGACCTCGTTATCCTGAAAAATTAGTCAGACGTGCCGTAGAAATAGCTCAACTTTCTACGGATGCCAAAATTTTAGAAATAGGTTCTGCCACCGGAACAGCAACGACCACTTTTGCCGAACTAGGTTTTTCTCTAGTCTGCGTCGAACCCAATGCAGAATTTTGTCAAATACTGGCGAGAAACTGCGCTCCTTATGAAAAAGTGAAAATCATCAACACTACCTTTGAGGAATGGGAATTAGAAAAAAGTCAGTTTGATGCCGTACTTGCCGCTACTTCTTTTCACTGGATATCCTCGGAAGTTGCTTGTATCAAAACTGCCGAAGCATTAAAAACTGAGGGATATTTAATTTTGCTCTGGAATGTTCCACCCCAACCAACTCAAGAAATTTATCAGAAATTATTAGAGCCAATTTATCAAACCTACGCACCAGATATAAAAGGATATGAAGCGATCGCTACTCATCAAAAAAATATTAGCAGTCTGGGAAATAAAGTTACCGACTCTGGTAAGTTTCAAAACTTGGTTTCGGAAGAATTAATATGTGAAGTAACTTATAAAGTTGATGATTATATAGAACTTCTTAGCACCCTATCGCCCTACATTGCAATGGACTCAGAGCAACGTCAGACTTTATTTGCAAATTTGAGGACAAGTTTGCACAATTATCATGGAGATTCTATTGACGTTTCTTTCTTGTCTGTACTTCAGGTTGCTCAGAAAGTATAATAACGTTTCACGGAAGTCAAAAATTATGGGTAAGGAGCGAGTATCCCGGAAGACCTCTCCCCCGACCCCTCCCTACTACTATCTCATCTGATTTTCCGAACTTTCTAACTCAGGAATATTAGCAAAATTTGCCAATAAATCTCCTTCTCCAAAATTATTTCCTACACCATTTTGGTTGTAGAAAAAATTACTATTTGTCTGATTATCAAAAATCACTCCTACTTTTATTTCCGCAAAAAAAAGCAGAGAGATACTTTCCCAAAATTTCTAGAAAAAAGGGTTGGGGAGGCGAGGTTTTTTCCACACTACTATCTCATCTGATTTTCCGAACTTTCTAACTCAAGAATATTAGCAAAATTTGCCAATAAATCTCCTTCTCCAAAACCATTTGCTACACCATTTTGGTTGTAGAAAAAATTACTATTTGTCTGATTATCAAAAATCACTCCTACTGCTATTTTCGCAAAAAAAGGAGAGAGATACTCCCCCTTCCCTACCAGGAAAAAGGGTTGGGGAGGCGAGGTTTTTTCCACACTACTATCTCATCTGATTTTCCGAACTTTATAACTCAGGAATATTAGCAAAATTTGCCAATAAATCTCTTTCTCCAAAATTATTTGCTACACCATTTTGCTTAGAGAAAAAATTACTATTTGTCTGATTATCAAAAATCACTCCTACTGCAGTTTCCACAAAAAAAAGCAGAGAGATACTTTCCCAAAATTCCTAGGAAAGAGGGTTAGAGAGTTAAGTTTTTTCAACACTACTATTACTGTGATTTCCGAAAAAAAAGCAGAGAGATACTTTCCCAAAATTTCTAGAAAAAAGGGTTGGGGAGGCGAGGTTTTTTCCACACTACTATCTCATCTGATTTTCCGAACTTTCTAACTCAAGAATATTAGCAAAATTTGCCAATAAATCTCCTTCTCCAAAACCATTTGCTACACCATTTTGGTTGTAGAAAAAATTACTATTTGTCTGATTATCAAAAATCACTCCTACTGCTATTTTCGCAAAAAAAGGAGAGAGATACTCCCCCTTCCCTACCAGGAAAAAGGGTTGGGGAGGCGAGGTTTTTTCCACACTACTATCTCATCTGATTTTCCGAACTTTATAACTCAGGAATATTAGCAAAATTTGCCAATAAATCTCTTTCTCCAAAATTATTTGCTACACCATTATCTAATCTGAAAATCAGAACTTTCCAACTCAGGAGTATTAGTAACATTCGCAAATAAACCTCCTCCTCCAAAACCATTTGCTACACCATCCGAGTTGTAGAACAAATTACCATTTGTCTCATTATAAATAATAACTCCTACTGCAGTTTCCGCTTGTGCGTCACTACTAACAACCTCAAACTCCTCAAAAATACTAAAACCTTCACCAGACAAACTATTAATAGCTGTAAATGTATCTCGGTCTAACAAAATTTTATCGCTATCTTCCTGGAAGTCAGTAATAATATCTGTACCAAGATCCTCCACTTGAAAAGGTTGGTTACTATTAAAAATAAATTTATCCTTACTCGCACCTCCATTCAGAGTATCGTTACCTGCTCCACCATTTAAGCGATCGCTACCTAACCGCCCTTCTAAAATATCGTTACCTGCTCCTCCTAACAAAATATCATTACCAATACCTCCAATAATTGTATCTGCTCCACTCGCTCCTAAAAGGGTATCGTTACCTCGACCTCCTAGTATTTTATTGTCACCATCACTACCTGCAATATAATTATTTTCATAGTTTCCAGAACCGTTAATATTTTCCCCAGTCAGCACCAGGTTTTCCACATTCCCTGGTAAACGATAGGTAATACTAGACTCAGCAGTATCAATACCAGCATTACCCTCTTCGATAATTATATCTGCACTGTTATTAATAATATAAATATCATCACCTCCAAAATCGATAAAAGTGTCGCCATTATCTGTTCCCGTGAGGAGATCGCTACCTGGAGTGCCAATAATAATATTATTATTTGGTGGAATCTCATCCACATCAGTCACATTAATAGTTACCTGTTCATCAAAACTTTCTGCGGGTTCTCCACTATCAGTCGTCCGAACAGTAATCGTATGAGTCGTATTATTTTCAAAATCCAGCAAAGAACCATTAGCTACTAATATTCGGTCTCCATCCACCACAAAACGACCATCCCCATCATCCAATAATGTATAAGTGTGAGTATCATCAGTATCCGAGTCAGTTGTAGTCAGAGTACCTACCACTGTTCCATTCTCACTATTTTCTGCCACAGTATTGTTATCTAGAGATATATCTGTAGGTTGGTTGTTGCTTGGGGTTGGTGTCTCATCCACATCAGTCACATTAATAGTCACCTGTTCATCAAAACTTTCTGCGGGTTCTCCACTATCAGTCGTCCGAACAGTAATCGTATGAGTCGTATTATTTTCAAAATCCAGCAAAGAACCATTAGCTACTAATATTCGGTCTCCATCCACCA
>NZ_JAAHHT010000408.1 GCF_010672085.1 Okeania sp. SIO3I5 | reverse complement strand
CAGAGCGCTGGCATTCATGTCCTGAATGTGGACAAGAACTAGATAGGGACTATAACTCGGCACTTCTGATACAGAAAATTGGATTGTTATCAACACAGGAGGAGGACATCACTTCTGTTAAAACTGCTCTCAGGGTCTCCCAGACTGAAGAATCCCGCGCTCTCCCGTAGGGGAGCCTCGGGAGTATGTCAACGATAGTATATAATTACAACATTATTTCTGTTAATAAGGAGGATAGAAAATGGAACCTATAGAAATTGGTCTAGTAGCGATCGCCTATTCTTTTTTAATTAAATATGTGGAAAAGACAGGGGAAGGTTTAGGGGAAAGGACTTTGGATCAGGTGGGTAAGTTGTGGCAACGGGTAAAAGCAATGCCTGGGGATACTTTTGGTGCTTTGAAACCTGGACAGGAAAATCCTTTTCCTGAAGATTTTGACCAAGCAATACGGGAAATGGAGGCGGTTGCTAATCAAAACCCAGAATTTAAGCAAGATATTATTGATGTGGTTGCGGTTGCTCAAGAGGAAAATCCAGAATATGTTGAAAAGCAGTTAGAGAAAATTCAGCTTCCAGGAGTAACTGCTGAAAAAATGAAAATTAATGCTTTGCTTCAGCAAAGCACTATGAGTGGGGGTAATATTGTTGAGACTGGGGCGTTTGTAGGTAGCTCGGAAGCGTTTAAAGGTAGTACCATTCATGGTAATGTCACCATTTGAATAGAGTCGTCGGAAGGGTCAACGACAAAAGAAAGTACCCAACTGCAAAAAGGTATTCCTGAAAGTTTTAGTCATCAGACTGGAGCTAATAAATTTAGCGATCGCTATGAGGTAATAGACACTGTAAAGCAACAGTTTAAATTACAGCCAATTATGTTTTTTTTTCTAGGTTTGGGAGTAATTATTGCGTTAATCTTGATAATTATAATAAATCTAGTTTTTTCGGATGATAAATATACAGAAATCTCACCTGTAAAGACACCTTCACTATCATTAGATACTTCTATTAAAGAACTAAAGGAATATACTGATTTAACTCATCTTTTGGCACTTAAAGAATGAAAAGAAGCTGATTTAAAAACAGGAGAGCTTATACTAATAAGAGCAAATCGCCAAAAAGAAGGATTTCTCAATGGTGAGTCGGTTAGAAATTTTTCTTGCGAAGATTTACGAGTTATTGATAATCTTTGGAAAAACTCTAGCGATGAACATTTTGGATTTAGCATACAAAAACAAATTTGGGAGGATATTGCCAAAAATCCTGAAAGTTTTGACCTCGAAACTTATCAAAAATTTCTCGAATATATAGGCAGAGACCAAACGGCAGATTACAATAACCTTATGTTTGAAAGTAAATCTCCGCGAGGGCATCTTCCCCATACTGGTATGACTGTTATTTGGGCAGTAGGAGAAGATGCAATTAGTCTTTTGCTAAAGTGTAATTTCAACTAAAAATGAATACCTTTTCAAGATAAGGAAAAATCTTCTTTTTTTTATCTGAATATGAGTTAGAACCAAAGTAAGATGAGATAACAAAATTGAAATATGACTGGCTAGACTATCACGATATAATTTGGGAGAATCCGCGAAATTGTCTCGAAGAAAATGACAGTACAAATCTATGTGTTTTAGTGAATAAATTACTTAATGTAGCAAGTCTAAATGAGTTGTAAAGTTAAAGGAACCTAAAACAGTTTTTCTAATTAAGTGGCTTATTAAAAACTAAAATGGTTTTGCTATAATTTATGGATAAGAAACATTTAAGAGGAAGTATGAAATTTTCTAGATTGATTAGCATTGGATTTCTAAGTTTAATTTTAACTGCATTCGGGATAGAAACTACACAAGCACAACGTTCAAAAGGTGCAACTAACTTTGTATCTTTAACGTCAAAACTACGAGAATGTAATCGTAATGGATATTTCTATTGGAAATCTCGTAATGGAAATATTTCTATCGGAAAACAACTTGAACCCTATATTGCTCGTGTGAATTTTGACAGCGAAAATACAATCTATACCCTGGTTTGTAAGATTAATCCTAAAGGAACAACACAACCTTTTGGAACTTTTAGATTCACTTTTGGAGTTGACGAATTTGCCAGTAATGTACAAATTGAGGTTAAAGTTTATTTAGATGGAAAAATAACTGCTGGTCATACTGTAAATCGTGGTGAAATAAAAACTTTGTTATTAGATGTTGCTAATAGCGAGGACATGGCTATAGAATTTCAAACCACAAATGATGGTCCATATTTGTATATTCTTGACGATAATCTTGTACCATTGGAATAATTATGTTAAACCGACGCAAATTTACAAAACTAGCTATCTTAGGTGGTACTTCTCTAGCAGCTAGCTCTGGAATATTCTTTCCAAAGCCTACAGAAGCTCAATCCTTTGATTTATTGTTAGAAAACGAAAATATTAGGAACATATTTTTTGACCTTGTTAAAGCTATTGCTGCCCAATTAAATGAAGAATTAGTTTCTGATATTGAGTCTGCTGTTAAAGCTGTCAATACAAAACTTTTTGAGCGCGGATATACACAAAATCAAACTCCCTTTGCTCAAATAGGTGGTGGTAGTAGAAATAATAATCCACTTTGGGGTTATGATAAAAATGAGACAATCGCCCCCAATTTTGCATTAGCTAATGTTGATACGTCAGGCAAAGAATTTATATTGGCAAGTCCGACTATTGTAGGAATAAAATCCGCCACTAATTACTTGGCTGCTGAAGGACTTTCTCCTGATGAAATTGATGGCTCTCTCATACCTTCGGGTTCTCGATTTGAAGATTGGACTACTTGGCGAGGGGATAACGATCCAACTATTGGACCAAATTCAAAAGTAGGACTAACCCAGTATGAAACACGGTTAGGGTTAGTCACTCGTCGTTATGAAGCACTAGATCCTAGTAGTGGCAAGATAGGTAAAATTAAAATGACTATTGAAGCAGCAAATCAACCTCGTCGAGTAATTACTACACACGTGTCAGTTTAGGATATCAGGACTTACGCAGAGACACTATATATAGTGTCTATAGTCTTCAAAAACTATAACGTTATAAATATGTAGTGTTTAGAACTCAAAAATGCGTAAGTCCTGGATATATAAGAATTCTCAAAAAATATTCAGAGAAAACCTAGAACAAGCACTGAGGAATTGGCAAGAAAAACTTGCCGACTACGAGAACAAACTATCGATAAATACCAGTGCAGAAAATAATGAAAATAACCATATTAATATAAAACTCTGTAACTATTTTTATAGTAATTTGTATTAATCTCTAATAGTAGTTACTGAAATACTTTTATTTTGTAAATAATTTTTGGCATTGGTCATTTTTGCTATAATTTTTCTTAAAATGGTAATTGCCCAACTCCTAATTAAAAAGCATTTTATATTTGACAAATTTTAGATTTCATAGCTTGATTCACCAACGGCTAATTTTTTTCTATTAAATGACCACAATTACCAATAAACAAAGTCAATAGCCTCCCTTTTTTGAGATGATAAAAGAAGAAATTTCGGGTTTTCTTGCCTCCTAATTCAGCGGGAGGTACTAATAACTAATAACTAATAACTAAAATGACACTATTAAGTTCAATTTCCGTTCCACCTAAATTAGAACCTACTTCTCTATTTGTTGCTTTGCATGGTTGGGGAGCTAACTGTAATGATTTAACACCCTTTGTAGGAGAATTGAATCTCCCTGATTATAGGTTTGAATTCCCAGACGCCCCACTACCTCATCCTGAAGTTCCTGGAGGAAAAATGTGGTACGATTTGTCCAACCAAGAATACCAAGGTTTAGCAGAAAGTCGCCAAATGTTGATTGATTGGCTAATTTCTCTGGAAAGTAAAACAGGGATACCATTATCCAAAACTATTCTATGTGGTTTTTCTCAGGGTGGGGCAATGGCTATGGATGTAGGAATAACTTTGCCTATAGCCGGCTTAATTATTCTCAGTGGTTATTTACATTCTCCAGTTCAACCATCTGTAGAAAAATTACCGCCCATTTTAATTGTGCATGGTATAGAAGACCCAGTTGTACCTATTCAACAAGGGAGGCGATCGCGTGATACTTTTACAAATTTAGGGGCAAATATACAGTATCAAGAATTTGATATGGGGCATGAAATTCGCCCAGAGATTTTGGAGTTGATGCGAAGTTTTGTTATAGATGTTATAGCAAAAGCCTAGAAGAACTACTATATTGTAAAAATGTTAACTTCCCCGGCGGGAAGTCCCGCGCTCTCCATCCCCCCTAACCCCCCTTGGAAAGGGAGGAGGGGAGCTCAGGGATGGGAAAGCCGGGCCAGGAAGTACCGTCCTATAGTTATATTTGGCTATAGCCATTGACAATTATATACATAGCCATTATAATAACAAGCTGAGAAATCCAGGTAGATTATACCATGCTACTGAAATATAAGTACAAGCTCAAGCCACATAAGAGTCAAGCAGTAATTATATCTAACTGGTTGTCCATGGCGAGACTTCAATATAATTACCGTTTAGCTGAAAGGTTAAACTGGTTTGAAGCCACGCGGACAAGAGTTTACTCGTGTCCTCTTAATGCTTCAGTAGTAGGGACGTTAGCATTTTTGTTGAGTTGGGCGGTAACGAAAATGCGAACGTCTGTACAGCGGATTTATCAAAACATACCACCTTTGAAAAACCTAGCCAATCCTAGACATTTTTAGGAATTGTCTCTCAAAGGTTGCAGATTAAGTCTTAATTGACTACGTTGGCAGGTCACGACCACAATATGTGAACTCCAGCATATATGCTG
>NZ_JAAHHT010000407.1 GCF_010672085.1 Okeania sp. SIO3I5 | reverse complement strand
ATCGAAACAACATTAAAACGATTGGCAAATGATGTATTACCAAACTTTACTTAATAAATTTAATAGGACTTACGCAAATTCTTAGACAACACGCTATCTATAGAGGGCGAATGCCATTCGCCCCTAGGAGATATGGCGGTTCTGCGTAAGTCCTGTTTAAGACAAAACTATGCCGAAAACTATATTAATTACTGGCTCTACCGATGGTATTGGACTGGAAACAGCCAAAATGCTTGCTTCACTAGGTCATCATGTTTTGCTACACGGGCGCAATCTAGCAAAACTGAAAGCAGCGAAAAATAAGCTCTCTGCCGTCTCAAGCGATCAAGACATTGAAATGTACGTTGCCGATCTGTCACTCATGCACAATGTCGAGGATTTCGCGAATACTATAGCGGAAAACCACTCTAAACTTGATGTGCTAATTAATAATGCAGGTGTTTACAATGCATCCGATCCTATTACTTAGGATGGTCTTGATGTTAGGTTTGCTGTCAATACGATCGCTCCCTACCTGCTTACAAAACGGCTATTGCCGCTAATCGGTACTTCCGGACGGGTAATTAATCTGTCCTCCGCTGCTCAATCAACCGTTGAAGCAGAAGCACTGGCAGGACGAGTCAAGCTGCCCGACGGAGTAGCTTATGCCCAAAGCAAACTGGCGCTTACAATGTGGTCGTGCAGTCTAGGGCTTTCCCTTAAAGATCGCGGTCCTACAATCATCGCAGTTAACCCAGGCTCAATGCTTGGCAGCAAAATGGTGCAGCAGGCTTTTGGGGTGGCTGGTGGTGATATCCGCATTGGAGCAGAAATACTTACTCGCGCAGCACTGATGGATGAATTTCAAACTGCTTCAGGTCAGTATTTTGACAACGATTCAGGTCAGTTCGCTTTTCCTCATTCCGATGCCCTTGATACACAGAAATGTCAAGAGATCATACAGGCTATTGAGACGATTTTAGCTTGATTGCCACTACAATTAGTGCCTTTTCATAAGTCGTGAAATTTTGACAAATAAAGCTATCCATAGCTAAAGATATTTAAAATTTGGAGGTAAGATCCATGAAAGCAGTAGGTATTACTCAATATTTACCCATAGAAAACGAAAACAGTTTATTAGACGTTGAAATCCCTAAACCCACAGCGAAAGGAAAAGATTTACTGGTACAGGTTAAAGCTATTTCTGTTAACCCAGTAGATACTAAAATCCGCGCACCAAAAGAAAAGATTGAATCAGAACCCCGTATTCTTGGTTGGGATGCAGCAGGTATAGTGGTGGAAATTGGCGAAGAAGTAACAGAATTTCAACCTGGAGACGAGGTTTATTATGCAGGAGATATTACTCGTCCTGGTAGCAACAGCGAATTTCATTTAGTGGATGCCAGAATTGTCGCTCGCAAACCCCAGAATTTAGATTTTGCTCATGCAGCAGCTTTTCCTCTTACTGGTATCACTGCTTGGGAAGCTATGTTTGAAAGATTAAATATCGATCAAAAAGGGGCAGATACAGGCAAATCAATTTTAATTATTGGTGGTGCAGGGGGAGTTGGTTCTATTGCCATTCAACTAGCGAAACTAGCCAAACTTAATGTTATTGCTACTGCTTCTCGTCCAGAAACTATCGCTTGGTGTCAAAAACTTGGTGCTGATCAAGTTGTCAATCATCGAAATAATCTAGCAGAGGAGATTAAGCAAGTTGGTTATCAAAATGTCAATTATATTCTTTGCTTAAACGATACTGATGGCCACTGGCAAGCTATGACTGAAGCGATCGCTCCCCAAGGCACGATTTGTTCTATTGTGGAAAATGAAGGACGCCTAGATATGGATATTTTAAAGAGTAAGAGTGCTGGGTTTGTTTGGGAATTTATGTTTACTCGTTCGATGTATCAAACAGAAGATATGGCAGAGCAAGGTAATTTACTTAATGAGTTGAGTAAACTGATCGAGGATGGTGCAATTATTACAACTTGCAATGAGATAGTCAAACCGATAGATGCTAAAAACTTACGAGATGTTCATCAACGTATCGAGAACGGTAGAACTATTGGAAAAATCGTTCTAGCTGAATGGAATTAATCTTTATAGCGCCAGGGAATAGGGAATAGGGAATAGGGAATAGTAAGCTGTCAAAGAGTTTTCCTACGGAATGCTGCGCAAACAGGATTTATAAATGTCCTAACCTTTGCTTCGACTGCTATAACTAGCTATCAGCTAGTAGGGGCGAATGGCTATTCGCCCTTACAACTACTGACTACTGACTACTGACTACTACAGTATTAAATACTTCTCAAAGCTACAATAGGATCTAATTTAGCTGCTTGTCTAGCAGGAAAAACTCCAAAAAACAAACCAATAACACCAGAAACACCACAAGCAATAGCGATCGCTCCTACTGGAATTCCTGTTTCTAAAGGAGTTAAAACACCTAAAATCAATACCCCACTAATACCTATTCCAGTACCAACTAATCCACCTGCAACGGATAAAATTACCGACTCAATAATAAACTGAACTAAAATATCTTTCTGGGAAGCACCAATAGCCTTTCTTAATCCAATTTCTTTAGTTCTTTCCGTTACCGAAACCAACATAATATTCATAATACCAATACCACCTACTACTAAAGAAATCGCTGCTGTAGATGCCAATAATAAAGTCAAAGCTGAAGTAATACCTCCTAAAGTTTGCAATAAATCTTTCTGACTTCTGACAGTAAAATCATCTTCATAAATAATTTTATGTCGCAGTCGTAACAGATTTTCTATTTGAAACTGTGCAGCTTCCATACTATTCTCATCCTTTACCGACACAGAAATCAAAGTTACTTGAGTGCCATAAGGAGAAGACCTACCAACAATTCGATTTGCCATAGTAGTAATCGGAATAAAAGCCTTCATATCCTCATTATTTCCGAGATTATTACCTTTAGGTGCCATGACTCCAATGACTTGCAAGCTAGTATTTTTAATACGCACTCGTTTACCAATTGGATTTTCATTACCAAATAATTGTGCTGCTAATTCTGAACCCAAAGCTACTATATTTTCTTGTCTTTGTAAATCTAAATCTGTCAAAAATCTACCTTTAGCAACATCAAAATTTCTGACAGTTAAAAATTCTGGAGCTGTTCCTACTAAATTTGACGACGCATTTTTATTTCGGTAGCTAACTAATTCGTTAGCATTCAGAATAGGAGCAACTTCTTTAACCGTTGGAACTTGAGAAGCGATCGCTTCAGCATCTGCTAATACTAATGTTTGAGGCCGTAGGACAGATCGTCTTTGAGCTTTAGGACTTCCTGGCACAATAAATAAAATATTTGGTCCGAGAGCAGTAATCTGATTGTTAACAAATTTTTGCGCACTTTCGCCAATACCAATCATGGCAATAACGGAAGCATTACCGATGATAATGCCTAACATAGTTAAGCTACTGCGAACTTTATTAGCTAACAGTGTTATAGCTGCCATTTTCGTACTTTCTAAGATGTTCATAATTGGTGAATTTGTAAAGTATAGCAGTCGAAGCAAAGAACGCGGACGCATCAAAAGTTTAAAACCCAGACAAAGCCAGATTTTTCCTTCTGCCTCCCCCCTTTCAAAGGGGGGTAGGGGGGATTTCTTCTGCCTTTTGCTATAATAGAAACCGGGTTTATTGCCCTAATTATTTTTTTTCAAATCAGGAAATTTCGTCGATAAACCCGGTTTCTAGGTAAGTTCTAATAAATTTTTTGGCGTTGCACAAATACGGGATAATTTTAATACTTTTGTGGAATGGGCATCTTGCCAGTTCCTGATATTTTCAAGTGGGAAAGACATCCTTCGCACTTATATTCATCCCGCCCCTCAGCAATGCCAATTTTTGGATGAACTAGATGTCGGTATCTATAAACTTCTGCACTACTTCCAAAGGTAAGGAAAGAGCATTTGAAATTTGTTCGGCAGTTAAACCTACACCCAATAAACGAGAAATAGCTTCTTGCTCCCGTTGAACCATTAAATCTATTTCTCGTTCGGCCTGTTGACGTGCAGTTGCTTCTAAATCTCTTTCCCGTTCCGCCTGTTGACGTGCAGTTGCTTCACGTTGGGCATTTTCTCTCTCCCGTTCTTTTTCTCGTTCCGCTTGTTGACGTGCAGTTGCTTCACGTTGGGCATTTTCTCTCTCCCGTTGGGCCTGTTGAACCATTAAATCTCTTTCCTGTTCAACCTGTTGACGTGCAGTTGCTTCTAAATCTCTTTCTCGTTCCGCCTGTTGACGTGCAGTTGCTTCACGTTGGGCATTTTCTCTTTCCTGTTGAGCGTTTTGTCTCTCCTGTTCTGTCTGCTCAAGAATTTCTAGATAAGTGGCAAAACGTTCCCCATCAGGTCGATAAATTTGTAATTCCTTACCAACTTTTTCAAAACGAATTCCAATTCGAGGACTTACCCAACCCTCCATTTGTGCTATCTCGCTCATCATTTTTCCTTGACGCCTCCATCCTTTTAATCTCCCGGTTTCTGGATAATAAACATAATATTCTTCTACTCCATATTTGGAATAAAACTCTAATTTTGTTACTTCCAACTCAGTAATAGTGTTGCTAGGAGAGGCAATTTCAAATACTACTTGGGGAGGAATATTATCTTCTTCCCACTGTTTATAAGAACCCCTATCTCCTTGAGGGCGACCAAAAACTACCATGACATCGGGTGCCTGTTTGATATCAGGTTGTTTTTCTTTCGGAAACCAAAATAGGTCTCCAGCAATAAAAACATTGGGGTCATCTTT
>NZ_JAAHHT010000406.1 GCF_010672085.1 Okeania sp. SIO3I5 | reverse complement strand
ATAACCGCAACCCATATTTTGAGCTTCCTGAGAAAAACCGAATGCTTCTAATCAAAACTGCCATCGACACTTTCTAGTAGAAAAATATTGATTCATTTCCTCAACTTCTCAACTGTAATTTAAAGAAGTTTTTTGACCATTACCAGACTTATTAATAATATAGTTAAACGGGTCGCGCCGTCTCAATTTTAATTTGAGAACTACTTTTTTTCTCTATACAATTATCACAATAACCGCAACCCATATTTTGAGCTTCCTGAGAAAAACCGAATGCTTCTAATCAAAACTGCCATCGACACTTTCTAGTAGAAAAATATTGATTCATTTCCTCAACTTCTCAACTGTAATTTAAAGAAACTTTTTCAGCATTACCAAACTTATTAACAATATAGTTAAACGGGTTGCCCTATCTCAATTTTACAACTACTTTCCTTTTTTGATACAATTATCACAATAACCGCAACCCATATTTTGAGCTTCCTGAGAAAAACCGAATGCTTATAATCAAAACTGCCATCGACATTTTTTAGTAGAAAAATATTGATTCATTTCCTCAACTCCCGAACTATAATTTAAAGAAACTTTTTGACCATTACCAGACTTATTCATAATATAGTTAAACGGGTCGCGCCGTCTCAATTTTAATTTGAGAACTACTTTTTCTTCTTGATACAATTATCACAATGACCGCAACGCATATTTTGAGCTTCCTGAGAAAAACCAAATGCTTGTAATAAAAATTGCCATCGACATTTTTTAGTAGAAAAATATTGATTCATTTCCTCAACTCCCGAACTGTAATTTAAAGAAGCTTTTTGATCACTACCAGACTTATTAATAACATAGTTAAACGGGTCGCGCCATTTCAATTTTCCAGAAGAATGCAAGATAGATAGAGCGATCGCTGCATTAGGAAATTCATCTATTAAACTATCAATATTTCCCGTGGTTGGTAGTTGTTTAATTAATTGTTCTGCTGCTTGATATTGTGACTTTAATTTATCTGCTAAAAATTTTTGTCTTTGTTTATCTTCTGGATCTAACCAACCAGTCGGTTCGCTAATTAAAGTTAAAGCTTCTGCTGGTTTTCCGTCTCTACCTCCCCTACCAACTTCTTGAATATATTCTGATAAAAGTGATGGTGCTTGAAAGTGTATTACCCATCGCACATCTGGTTTATTTATTCCCATTCCAAAAGCAGAAGTGCAGACTACAAAATTTATTTCTCCTCCTATCCAAATTTTCTCAATATGTCGTCTTTCTTCTGCACTTAAACCAGCATGATAAGCTGTAGTTTGATAATTTTTTTCTCGTAATATTTCTGCTAATTTTTCACTGTCTTTTCTGGTTCTCACATAAACTAAACCTGCTTGTTTTTCTCTAGCTTTAATAAAGTTCAATAATTGTTGACGGCGACTTCTAGGAGTACAAATATGTTGAATTTTTAGATGTAAATTATTTCGATAGGGGCTGAGTAAAAATGGTGTTGGGTTTTGTAATTGTAAGGTGGTTTTGATAATTTTTTGTGCTTGAGGATCTGCGGTAGCTGTGAATGCTGCAATAGCAATATTTGTTCCTGGTGGTTTAGATTTTATTAGTGCCGATCTGACTGCTCCTAAACGTCTATAAGCAGGGCGAAATGTTTCTCCCCATTGTACTAAACAGTGTGCTTCATCTAATATTAAACCGTTGATTTTTGTCTGGGGTTGAGATAGTAAATTCCAGATTTTTTGGTTGAATAATGTTTCTGGAGAAAGGTAAAGTAATCTAAATTTATTTTGTTCTAATTTTTGCAGTGTTTGTCGTTTTTTTTGTGGGGTAAGTTGACTGTGGAGGAGAGCAGCAGGTAGGGAGCGAGCGCTTAGTTCTTGTACTTGGTTTTCCATTAGTGCGACTAGGGGGGAAATGACTAATGTTAAGCCTGTTTGTAGCAGGGCGGGAAGTTGAAAGCATATTGATTTTCCACCTCCGGTTGGCATTATTATTAGGGCGTCTTTTCCTGTTAATAAGCAGTTTATTATTTCTCCTTGTGGGGGTCGGAAATCGTCGTATCCCCAGATTTTTTTGAATGTTTCTTTGACTTTATTCCAGGATATTTTTTCGGAGTTTTTCATTTCAATTATCAGCTTTTTCAGTTATAAAAATTTCTACAGTTATCAAGTACATTGACCGAACAATTTTGGTTTCAAGCCTCCCCTTGTAAAGGGATAATAAATAAAAAATTTTATGATTAGTCAATCCTCTTTTTTTCAAGGAGAGGTAATAATTAATTATTCATTATTCATTATTAATTATTAATTATTCATTGTTGAAAATCCCCCTTACAAAGCTATGCCTTACTCACATATTTCTTACAGCGCTTTTCTTTCTTGATGAACCACATCTTCACAAGGAAAACATTGTAGGGACGTTCCATGGAACGTCCCTACAGTGGTCTACTAATTATGAAAACCGCTGTAACAATCTCTGATTCTTATACAGTAATTATTTGATGGTAAGACTTGAAAAAAGTTAACCATGCTCTTAAAAAAAGTTAAGATTTTCGACTGATGCAAGAGGTATATTAATTTTATACTCAATTATTATACCAGATGTTCTATATAAATCTCAATCTAATTTTTCAGTTTATGATAATTTTGTTGTGGTTCAGGCGTTGGCAGAGCAAGTGGGGCAGCTATATCGCTAAGAGGAACTTAGTTTAGATAGCCAATGTACAGAGAGTCTTAAGGGTTAACACTATATGTAGTGCCTTTGCGTAAGTCCTGTTGATAATTAATGGTCTCCTAAACTAATAGGAAAATTATTATTGTCATTTTGATGATTATTATTGTTATCATTATTGAAGTTTATATAGGAACGAATAAGCTGAGTTAGATGAATATAAGTCTGAATATCAATTTGATTTGATAATAACATTTCTCGATATTTCTGCTCGGAGTTTTTCAATTTTTCTCTCATTTGTTGTTGGCATCCTTCCGAAATATTTTGACAGTCATCAATTAATGAAATTGTATTTTGAATATCTTTTCGACGTTGTTTTTCTTGGAATTTTCGAGACCTTTCGGCAATATCTTGTGTCATGTCTTCTAATTTTTCATAAGCTTCTCTAGGCAAATTTCCTTCAACCAACATTAACCGATGTTGCTGTCTTAACTCTTCTACTTCTTTAATAGCTTGAGTAGGATTTGTTTCTACACATAGATTAATTTCATCAAGAGCTAAACGGCTATTTCTAATCAGCTTTCTACACTTTTTCTGACGCCACATTCGCAGTACAAAACCTATGAAACCTGTAAAGATCACAACAATCAAACCAGCTTGTAAATCTTGATTTTCCTCAAAATAACGCACCCAAAATTCTCTGGGATCGCCTTGGTCAAATGCTTGTTGGGCACCAGGATGGAGATAGAGCAATCCATTACGTAATAAGGATTTAGCATCGCCGTGAGCAAGTTCGGGGTAAAATAATGAGTATTTCCGAGAAGACGAAATGATCGACCAAGTTAAAAGAGCGATTTTTTTTCTGCTAACATCGGGGCGAGTTACTAAAGCGGCAGCAGTGGAAATGGTGGGTAAATCTTTTCCAGGTATTGGTGATAGTGGCATATAACTACCCTTGGGAAAGATTGCACTTTGGTATGATTCTGGAAATTGAATGGTTAAATAGTTAATAAAAGAAGTTGTCATTGGAACTAATTTGAGGGTAGGAGGTGTTATTAGTTGAGCTTTCACTTTTTTACTGCCTCCTAATGGACCGACATAAACTAAGGCGTCTATTTCTTTTTGTTTGAGTTTACTAAATCCTTGTCGGAAACCAAGTTCTTCTTCTATGATTTTTAAGTTGGTAGCATTGAATAATCGTTTGGCAGTGAAGTAAATGCCGCTGCGAGGAGTGCCAAAGGCGACTCTTTTTCCTTCAAGATCGCTAAAGGTTTTGATTTCTGAGTCTGATGGTGTAATCAGGTGTAAGTATTCATTGGCAAGAACAGCTATTGCTTGTACTTTTCCGGTTTTCATTGCTTCGCTAGCGACGTCTAATTGAACTAGGGCAAGGTCTGTTTCTTTATTGAGTAAGCGTTCGAGGTTTTCTACGGAACCTTCGGAATTATAGTTATCGTGGATAGACATTTTCCCAACTTCACGAGCGGAATTTACTATTTGTTTGCCGATACGTTGGTAAGCTCCACCGTCGGCACCACTGGAGAGGATGAAGGTGGGGCGTTGGGTTGTGCAGCTAGTTAAGGCGATCGCTGATAATAATATTCCTCCTATTAATTTAGTGAGTTGTTGGCAATGGGAGTATATGCTAGTTGACATTTTGTTAAACCTATTTTCCTGATAATTTGATTGAATTTTATAATTATACCAGGTAGACTGACACAGCTCAAATAGTGCAATATGTAGGTTGGGTTGAGGAACGTTAGCGCAGCTTATCCGAAGGATAAACCCAACAACACCTTAGTGTGGCGCGTCAACCTATTTTCCTGATAATTTGATTGAATTTTATAATTATACCAGGTAGACTGACACAGCTCAAATAGTGCAATAAGCGTAGGTTGGGTTGAGGAACGTTAGCGCAGCTTATCCGAAGGATAAACCCAACAACACCTTAGTGTGGCGCGTCAACCTATTTTCCTGATAATTTGATTGAATTTTATGATTATACCAATTGGACTGACACAGCTCAAATAGTGCAATATGTAGGTTAGGTTGAGGAACGTTAGCGCAGCTTATCCGAAGGATAAACCCAACAACACCTTAGTGTGGCGCGTCAACCTATTTTCCTGATAATTTGATTGAATTTTATGATTATACCAATTGGACTGACACAGCTC
>NZ_JAAHHT010000405.1 GCF_010672085.1 Okeania sp. SIO3I5 | reverse complement strand
GCTTCTCCCTGTTTGCTCCGCATTCCGCAGTCAAGTCAGAGGATTCAAAAAAATGATGAATACGCAAGAATTTTTCTTCATGAATGAAGAAGCTTTAAAGCAACATCAACGGGCTTGATTTTACTCCTTACTCCTTACTCCTTACTCCTTACTCCTTACTCCTTACTCCTTACTCCTTACTCCTTACTCCTTACTCCTTACTTATTACTCATTACTCATTACTCATTTTAATGTAGCTGATGACTAAACTGACTAATTCTTCTTAAAAAATACTTTTGTGAATAATTTTTGCTGATATTTTTTTTAGAGGATTATATTGTATATTTATATAGCAATCCTATTTTATTTGTCTATAAAAATCTTACCGCTTTTAGGGAACAGGGAACAGATGGGAATTTCGGCTTTTTTATCTACTTTTTGATTACCCGCAACCTATTTAGGATTGCTATATAATTTTTAATCCTACATTTTCAAGTAGGGAATTTGAGTTAAAACTTTGCTTCTAGCTACTTCAAAATCAACTTGGATAAACGCGTCCTTTCCAATAACCGCCCCGCCCTCTCCAGTGTCGCCAAGCTGAATCTATTGTAATTAATATATAAATCAAAGCAACAGTTGGTAAACTCATCGCATATATTGGTGAAAGTTGATAAAATCTTACAATAGGTAAGTAAGCTAAAAATATTAATAATCTTGCCAATAAAGCGATCGCTACTATTTGCCACCAACCAAAAATTATTCCTAATGAGGGAATTAAATAAACTAATTTCATTCCTATTACTGTTATTAATAACAAGATTGGAGAATAATTTAACTGAGTAAAAGCAGTACGAGCTACCATATTCCAAATACTCATTAAATCGGGATAAGAACGGAGACTTTTAGTCTCTAAAGTTAGTCCTAACCAAATCTTTTTATTTGTGGATTTTTGTTGAACAGTTTTAGCCAAAGCACAATCATCTATTAAAGCATTTTTAATAACCTCTATTCCGCCAACTTCATCTAAAACTTGCTCACGAATTAATATACAACCTCCGGCAGCAGCAGCGGTTAATTTTTGGGAATTATTTACCCATCTAAACGGATATAATTTTTGAAAGAAAAACACAAATGCCGGAATCATTAATTTTTCTGCTAAAGTTTCGCATTGTAGTTTCACCATTAAAGAAACTAAAGCTAAATTTTCTTGTTCTGCTTTAACAACAAGTTGACGGATATTTGTGGAGCTATGTTCAATATCTGCATCAGTTAAAAGAAAATAATCTGATGCTGGAGTTTGTTGTTTTGCATAGTTAATACCTTGATTAATTGCCCATAACTTTCCAGTCCAACCACCAGGTAAATCTGCTGCCGAAATAACTTCCAGTTTTGTATAATTATCACCTTCTTGAGCCAAAATTTTTACTAAATTGACTGTATTATCTTCACTATTATCGTCTACTAATATTATTTTTAAATTCCCTGGATAATCTTGATTTAATAGGGAATTTAGTGTTACTCGTAATAATTTTGTTTCATTTCGGGCAGGAATTATTACAGAAACTGACGGCCAATATTTCAGATTCTCAATTTCTGTTTCTGATGTTGGCAATAGTAGTTGGTCTACTAGCCAAAATTTCCCTCGAAAAACCAACAAATATATCCATATTATTAAGTTATAAATTACCGTTATGAAGAGATTTTTTTGCCCCATAAATAAACCTTTAATTTTACAATAAATAAATTACAAAAGTTTTATACTTGATGAGCTATAGAATTTTGACGGAATAGAAAACAAGGAGTAATGAGTAATGAGTTATGAGTAATGAGTTATGAGTAATGAGTAATGAGTCAAAGGCTAGTTAATAATGAATACAAATCTTCCCGGACTGCCCCCCCGATGATTAAAACTGTGGTCTATCCAGCATGAAAACTACTATAGTGGATAATTACCTCTCCCTTTTAGGAAGAGGATTAACTAAAAGGAAAAAAATAAATTTTTTCCTTTTAAAAGGGGAGGCTTTTAACCTAAATTATTTAATTAATAATTATTAATTATTCGGTAATACTTCTTGAGTATTTCAAGCCTCAGAGATACTGATAACTGATAACTGAAATATAGCAGTTGAAGCACAGGGCGCGGGCATTTATAAATCCTGTTTGCGGAGCATTTCCGCAGGAAAAACCTTCTGACAATTTACCGAAAAATAAAGGTTGAAAGGCTCTCCTTTCAAGGAGAAAAGAAAAAAATTCCTTTTAACCAATCCTTCTATTACAGAAGAGGTAATTATTAATTATTAATTATTAATTATTGAATATTCCCTATTCACGCTTCGCGTAGCACTATAAGTCTAAAGATTAATAATTTCCACCACTTCTAAATTATCAGCAGGTGTAAATCCAAAGACACGAGAATAAAAATAAAATTCTCCATCCAAAGCACGTTTAATATTCTCAGAACGGCGAAAACCATGTTGTTCTTCTGGAAAAGCAACATAAGCCACTGGCAATCCTTTTTCCTTCAAAACTTCTACCATTTTCTCCGCTTGATTTGGCGGTACAACTTGATCTTCTAAACCTTGGAAAAAAATCACAGGACAAGACAAACTCTCAGTAAAATTAATCGGCGATCGCTGTTGATAAATCTCTTTTTCTTCAGGATAAAGTCCGATTAATCCATCTAAATAACGGGATTCAAATTTATGAGTATCTGTTGCTAAAGCCTCTAAATCGCTAACTCCATAATAACTCGCTCCAGCTTTAAATACATTCCTAAAAATTAAAGCACATAAAGTCGTATAACCTCCGGCACTACCACCAGAAATAGTCATGCGATTACTATCTACTAATCCCTGTTTAGCTAAATATTTAGCGCCATTTACACAATCATCAACATCAACAATACCCCAATTATTTTTTAGTCTTTGCTGATAGTCTCTTCCATAACCAGTGCTACCTCCATAATTAACATCAAATAAGGCAAAACCACGACTTGTCCAATATTGAATTTTTAAACTTAAACTACTAGAAGTTGCTGCTGTTGGACCCCCATGACTTTTAACTAAAAGAGGTGGTTTTTCTCCTAAAGGTGCTGTGTAATCTTTATTAGTTGGTGGGTAAAATAAACCATAAGCAGTCTTACCATTTTCTGTGGGAAATTCTATTGCTTGAGGAATAGATAAATAACCAGAATCAATTTGTAAATTTGTAGAACTTTTTAAAACATTAATGTCACCTGTAGATAGATTTATTTCTATAATTGCACCAGGTTTTGTAGAAGAACTTCCCAGTAAATAAGCTCTGTCACCTTTTGTTTTTAAAGAACCAATAGAAGTATAGGGTATTTCTATTTCCTGTAGATGTTTTTTAGTAGTATGAAGAGTTGCCAAATGCCCAATTCCATTCTGAGCAAAAGTGCAGAGAATTTTGTTAGTTTCTGTGAAGCTATAAGTAGACATTCCAAATACCCATTGTGGCATTCCAAACTCGGCATCTAAAGGATACAATGGATCTACATTGGCCGTCTCAGTAACTCCTGGCACCTGATAGAGATTCCACCATTTAGAGCGATCGCTCACAAAACATAACATTCCATCGGGTGACCACTGGGGTTGAAAAATTGATTCTTCTTTGCCTCCAGCAACTAATTTCATTTTACCTAATGAACCATCTGTATTCACCGGAGCTACCCATAACTCTGTACCATCCCATGGCATATTTGGATGATTCCAACTAATCCAACAAAGTTGCGAACCATCCGGACTCAGACGTGGTGAGGCATAAAAATCATAACCCTCTGCTAATGTCTGGATATCTTCTCCATTTTTGAGGTTGATGCTAACTATCCTATTGACAGGTTCTCCACCCTTGGTGTGATCTTCCTGAATACAAATTAAGCGATCGCGATGTTTATCTATCACAGCATCAGCATAACGTAGATTTGCTTCGGGAGTTAAAGGTTGGGGTTCTGTACCTGGTGTTTGACGATAGAGACGTTGGTCCGCAAAGTTAGAAAAATAAATCGTATTATCTGCCACTAAAAAAGCTCCACCACCGTATTCATGGACGCGGGTGCGTACGTTAAAAGGTGGAGGAGTAATGTCAGTTGTCTGTCCATCTGGAGTGCGACCCACAATTACATTTCGTCCACCCTCTGAAGGTCGTCCTTCAATCCAGTAGACATTATTACCGTCAATGGTGATACTACTAAGTCCAATTGTCCCGGCCACAATTAAGTCGGTAGTTATAGGGGATTTCCAAGAACCTAATGGTGCTATTTGTGTCATTGTTAAGATGAATATATAGTGCGGTATTTACTATTTAATTGTGTCATTGTTGGTTGTCAAATTCTATATATTCCCTTTCATTTAAAGAATTGCTAGATTATTGAGCAACTGGAGCAATGGATAATTAACAACAAAGTAACTTTTATAACCCACATTCTGCACGACAAAATGTAGTATGTAAAATGTGTGAGGGTAGGAGTCAGGAGTCGTAGGGGCGTTTTCCTTTCCTGCGGAATGCTACGCAAACGGAATGCTACGCTTTCCATGTCGCGCAGCGTTAACAAAGTTATGCGCAGCTAAACGGCCGTTTGCTTCGCATAACTATCGTTAACCCCCGTACAGGAGGAATGGGGAATGATATCAAATCCGGTTGAATACTTATTATATAGTTGGGGGTGAGAAGTGTGGGAAGTGTGGGAAGGGTGGGAAGGGTGGGAAGGGTGGGAAGGGTGGGAAGTGTGGGAAGGGTGGGAAGGGTGGGAAGGGTGGGAAGGGTGGGAAGTGTGGGAAGTGTGGGAAGGGTGGGAAGGGTGGGAAGTGTGGGAAGGGTGGGAAGAGAGAGGTAAGAGG